>JALVEG010000587.1 GCA_027031145.1 Saprospiraceae bacterium
GACCAATAAATTTTTCTCCTGAAAATGTTTCAGATAGGTTATTTATTTTTGATTTTGTTTTAAAAAAAAAGTAAATCTGAATAAGAAAAAAAACTCCTAATAATGATAATTCGGCAAACAAATAACTATCGTGACCGTCATTTGAAGGGCTTCTAATACTGTCCTGTGCAAAATGTTGTAAAGTATCTTGGGCAATTTGTAGTATAATCATAAACTATATAAATTTTACTTTTACTAACTTATCTTTTTTTACACACCATTTTCCGTCAGAAAGAAATACCTCTCCCGGTTCTTCACACACCACTTTATTGGCATATTCCCTGTTATTCAGATTTAAAATTTCACAAGAGGGCTCTAAGAAATCATCGTAATTGTTAATAGCTTCTCCATCATGTCCGGGATCACTTATATAAAACAATTTTCCTACATTTTCGCCTTCTGTATATTCAATTCTAAAAAAACGTCGTGGTTCAAAAACAGATTTAGCATATTTGGCAATAAAACAGCCATCATTCGTTGGAATAGAAAAATATAATACTTTTTTTTGGGCTTCTAAATTTTTAGATTCCAAAGATTGTTTATTCTGCCCAATCACATCGGCTTTGTCAGTTTGTTGTAAATTTTGAACTTGATTTTCAAGTGATTCTATTTTGATAATATAATCTTTAATTTGATTCTTTTGTTTGTTATTTTCTCTAATGAGATTTTCAATTCTTATCTTTTTCTCATTTAACAATGATTTATATTCGTTCTTTCTTCCTTTCAGTCTTCTGATTACTGTAATGAAAGGGAAAATATCATCTCGAAATTGATACTTACTATCACTTTTATACTTTTCATATTCCTCGTAGAGAATTCCTTTTATTTTATTTTGTGAAATAAAATAAACTACAAACCCACCGATAGCAAAAAAAAGAATCGCTAGAATAAGGTATCTCCAAAACGAGGATTTCTTTCCCTCTTCACGAAAGTCATTCTCGGTGGGTGATTCCCGTCTTTCCAAATCGGGTGTATTCTGGGATTCATGATTAACAGAATGATTTTCTGTGGAAGTATTTTTCGAAGAGCCGTTTTTTAAATTACCGATTGATTTAAAATATTTACTTTGATACCGTTTTAGTAGTTCATTATTGCTAAAATCCTTTACTGTGTTCTTTATTTTGTATTTATATTTAATTGCTTTTAATGCATCGAAATTAAAAGTGTTTTGTTGTAAATTCTGAGCAATGATAGCATCTATTGACTTGAAAGTTTTCAGTGTCTTTCCCCAACCATTTGAAAGTGACTTGGCCGCATTATCATAAATTTCATTCAGGTCTTCTAATGATAGCTGATCATTTAACTTTGAGTATTCCGAAATGAATTTTTTATAACCGGCCTTTTCCAAATTATTTAATTTTCCGTTTGAGAAATTATTTTTATAAGAATCCAAAAATTTGCGAGTATATTCAAGGTTATAACGTTTTGCCCAATATTCAAAACTTTGGCTTTTGTTAGTTAAACCATTGGCCATTTCTTGAAGAAATGCCTGATATGGAATAAATAAAATCGCTATAAACAAAACCCATTTTTTCATTTGGCATTTTTTTGGTACCTTAAATTGATTTAATAATAATCAGATCTTGTTCTCATCATCTCATTTGGTAATTGATTCAATAACTCCATTAAAGGATAG
>JALVEG010000588.1 GCA_027031145.1 Saprospiraceae bacterium
TTCTTTTTCTACCCACCGAACAGCTTCTTTCAAAAAACTTATAGATGCCCATTTGGCTCTTTTGCCTTTATACGTAAAATCTCTTACAGATACTGGATGACGAAGGATCCCGATTGCTTCGTATATCCTCTCCACATTTCCATCGGACTTGAGCCCAAGAAGCTGCTTGAGCTCCTGCAAAGACATGACAAACTTATTGCCTTCCCGCTCATACTTATAATATAAAGCATTGAGTAGTTTGTCTGGTAGAACCTGTTTGGAAGATTTTGGGATGTAGCCATCTGTAAGGCTATTATGCTTCTTGATTGCTGGTAATTTTATTTTTTCTATGGCCATGGAATACCTTTGCTATACTATTGCTATGCTATAATTCTGTCCACTTAAACCCAGTGAGTGTAGCAGCATGAAAAAAATCATCTATTTTAGTCTTATTGTATCAATTTTATCTGCCGTAGAGATTAAAATCTTACCAGACAAAAATATTTCTGTATCTTCGAAAGAAATGGAAGCGACTATAGAGTATTTTCTACAAAAACATATTAAAATCAGCAAAAAAGATGCAGAACACTACATACGAGACAATCGAATTTTATCAAATAAGTTCATCAACGAATATCAAATTCCCGAAGATCTCGCTCTTTCTTTACGATTAAAGACAGAAGAAAAACTAGCTAATTTATATATCAAAAAAAAACAAGATAACATTAAAATAGATAATGATGTTATAGAGTCATATTATAAGACACATCCAGAAAATTTTATCGAAGATAAAAAGATTGAATTTATTGCGTACAAATTCAAAAATTTTAATAGTGCACTCGCTTTCTATCAGAAAAATAAAATCCCAGATGATGGTTACGAAAAAGAAGATATAACATTGCCTCAAAAACAGATAAATCCCCTTATAGCTCCACTTTTCGAGAAAACAAAAGAAGGAGAGAAAACTCCTCCAGTATTTTATGGTGGAAATTATGTAGTTTTTAAAATCAAAAAGATTGAACCATCTAGAAGATTGAATTTGCAAGAAAGTAAAGAAAAGATCAAAAATATTTTATTGCAAAAAATATTTCTACGAACAAAAAAAGAATTGCTAAAAAATGAAAAGACTCTGTAGTTTTTTTATTCTCTTTTTTACAACTTTCTTAATGGTAGGATGCTCTCATAAAGTCACTTTTGTAAAAGTTGACCAAAATTTTCATACAAAATCAAAAAAAATTATGCAATTAGAGCAAAGATACAAAGAGTATTGGGACTACTTCTCAAAGAAAAATTTCGAAAAATCCTATTATTATGAATTGCCTCACCAACGATTCCTTCATTCACTTCAATGGTATAAAAAATTTAATCAATCTAATGATCAAAACTATACTACTATTTTGAAATCTATAAAATTAGTTAATGACTATACTGCCGATGTAAATTCTAGATATATTTCCTCTGATAAAAAAGCCATATTTGATTTTGTAGATAGATGGTATTTTATAAATGGAAATTGGTATCATGTGATGAAAACTTCTAGGCTTCTTTTCTCCAATCCTCTTGACTAGAAAAAAATCAAACGAAACGGTCCCTATTTAATTTAAATTTTAAATTTAAATGATATAATAGACAGGTAGAAAACAGCACCAGCAAGCTCGAGCAAGAGTTGGTGTAGTTTATTAAACTTACATGTAA
>JALVEG010000589.1 GCA_027031145.1 Saprospiraceae bacterium
CAAAAACCTATAAGGTTAAACCGGATAAATTATAAATTTTAAAAATAAAAAAACTAGATATGCTAATAGACATTATAGCGGGCGCAAGACCCAATTTTATGAAAATCGCTCCAATCATTGAAGCGATTAAAAAAGCGAAAAGCCAAGGAGAAGATATCGAATATCGCTTGGTTCATACAGGGCAACACTATGACAGGAATATGAGCGGTAGTTTCTTTGAGGAATTAAATATACCAGATCCTGATATCAATTTGGAAATTGGTTCGGGTACACAGGCTACTCAAGCAGGGCGTATTATGATGGCTTATGAAGCCGTATTGCTGGACAAACCATCTGATATGTGTATGGTAGTTGGTGATGTGACATCTACTATGGCTTGTTCAATAGCTGCAAAAAAATTGGGTATCAAGATAGCTCATATCGAAGGGGGAATAAGATCAAGAGATTTGACAATGCCTGAGGAAATCAACAGGATGGTTACAGATGCCATTACTGATTATTTCTTTACAACATCAGAAGTTGCAAATAGCAATCTGAAGAAAGAAGGTCACGGTGATGAAAAGATTTTTTATGTTGGCAATACCATGATTGATACCCTCCTCAAAAATCAAACAAGATTGAAAAAACCTGCTATTTGGAATGATTTGGGTCTTGAGAAAAAAGGCTATATAGTGATGACTCTTCATCGTCCTGCAAATGTGGATGAAGAGGCACAATTGAAATCCCTGATGGATGAGATTATTGCAAATAGTCACGATATGCCCATAATTTTTCCCGTTCATCCCCGTACAGCTAAAATGTTGAAAAATCTTGATATTGAAGATTCCAATCTTCATTATGCTGAACCGATGGGTTATCTTGAATTTAATTATCTTGTCAGAGATGCTTTTGCCGTTATCACTGATTCAGGGGGTATTACCGAAGAAACAACAGTGATGGGAGTACCTTGTATGACATTGAGGGATAATACCGAAAGACCTGAAACCATCACGGTTGGAACCAATGAACTGGTCGGTACAAATCCAGACAATATCAAACCATTTATGGATAAACTTTTTTCAGGTGATTGGAAAAAAGGTGATATTCCGTATCTTTGGGATGGAAAAACAGCAGGAAGGATAATAGAAACCATCTTGGTTTTGTTGAAAAAATAGTATTTTATTTCCTGTATTTAGGATAAAAAATGCAAATAATTTCCTGCAGTATCTACTCAGATGGTTTAATTTATTGATTGTCTGAGTGTTGGAAGCATAATAATATTTTCTCCATTATCATTTCCCTTTTAAGGGAAACAGGAAAGGGTTCTAAATAGAAAGTTTTGAAAATATTATTATGAAAATATGATGATTCAACATGTTATATTTCGATTTTACTAAATATTTGACCTGAGTAGATATTTCCTGCATACAGGAAATTAATTTTATTGTAAGTATTCAGGTAGAGTCATTTTGATTGAAAAAGAACATTTTAACTAATTTAATACCGTTTATTTTATTTGCTATTTTGTTTTAACCACTAAGAACACTTTAGTTTACACTAAGAAATCACTAAGAAAACTCGTCTCAGTGCAAAACTTAGTGCCTTCCTTAGTGGACTTAGTGGTAAAATCACATATTATTAAAAATTTTTTTATTTCAAAATAGTCTTACTGAGTACTTACATTCTATTTAT
>JALVEG010000590.1 GCA_027031145.1 Saprospiraceae bacterium
AACTTTCAGGCTCTTGTATTACCCGATAGTTAATTGATAATTTTTATAAATAATTGATATTTAGAAAAAAAATGAAAAAAAATTTGGATTACAACATAGAAGGTCAGAGACGCTCGCTTATCAAGGGTGAATTTAGGACTCTAAAGCACGACCAAAGGGAGTGATTTTGAAGCCGGTTAGAAATGGAATAGAGGTGAGAGATGTGTAAAGCGAGGTCAGAGACACTCGCTTATCATGGTCAGAGACACTCGCTTATCATGGTCAGAGACACAAGCTTATCAGTTTTTTTAATTTTTATATTTTACATTAAATAGATTATAGATGAAATACAGAATGGACGTAGCGATCCCGACTCCGAAAGAGTGGGTTGAAATAATTTTAAATAATTTTGATGAATTTTTAATAGATCATGCCGATAATGAAAGAAAAGCCTCGGCAATGGGAATGAGTTTTATTGCAAAATATCCTGACAGGACGAAAATGATTCCTGCACTGATAGATCATGCTCTGGAAGAACTTGAACATTTCAAAGGTGTATATAAAATAATGGATGAAAGAGGAATTGCTTTTCCCCATAAAATTGGTGAAGATAAATACGCTCAGGAATTGGTTAAACTTGCAAGATCGGGAAGGGAAGACAGGTTTATGGACAGATTATTAATCGCTTCTGTTATTGAAACAAGAGGGATGGAAAAATTCAGAATGATAGAAGAAGCATTAGAACCCGGCGAATTGAAAGATTTTTATAAAGAAATATGGATATCCGAAGCAAGACACGGAGATCTCTTTATCGAATTGGCTTTAATGTATTTTGATCAAAATGAAGTTATGGAAAGACTAAAATACTTCAATGAGCAGGAAAGTCTTATAATGAATAAACTACCTTTAAGACCCGCAATGCATTGATATTGTTATATTCGTAAGTTTTTTAGATTATTATGTACGTAGATCGGAAGTTTTAGAAATCTTTATAAACTTAAAAACAGCCTCATTGAATTGCTAATATTTTAATATGCTTGAATTTTATCAATTAGGGAAAATTATTCCCCCGCTGCTTGCCCCGTGAAATAGGCAAGAAATTATAAATTTTTTTCACTGGGCCTGCCCCGTGAAACATAATAATGTTTTATCGGGGGCGGGGGATTAAGGGTTTGTCAGTTGTTAAGATAGTATAATTTCAGGTTAGTATGTTATTAAGTTTTTTAAGTTATTATGTTCGTCGGTTGGGGTTTTAGAAATATATATTCTTAAAAAAATCTCAATAAATTGCTAATATTTTAATATGCTTGAATTTTATCAATTAGGGAAAATTAATCCCCCGCTGGCGGGGGATTAAGGGGGTGGAATTAGAATACGGGATATCAACTTTTACTAAACTCTAAACACTCTCATTCAATCACTATTTTCAATGTATCTGCATTAATTCTTGTGATCAACCATTTTTTAAATTTTTCGATATCTTTATTTCTGTACTTTTTTGAGAATTTAATTATAGCAGTAGGTAACGTATCAGTCCGGTTTGAATTTAAATTGTATTCAGGGCTGTATAAAATTGATATTTTCTCAAGTTCCGGATAATATATTTTTGCTTCGTTTGCTATTTGCTTTATAGGGATCGTATCTTTTTCAATTTGATTTAGCTTGCTTAAAAGGATGTTAATCATTGAATCCTTTTGTATCATAATCCGGTTGTTTTTTTCATAAATAGATTCCAGAATATCTGTTTTGACATTTTCTTTCAATACCTTCAATGATATTTTATTATTGGCAGGAGATGGCTGATTAATGATCAGTTTAGTATTCTTAAGATCATAATCAATCAGATCTTTATTTAATCTGATCACTTCCATACTATCCAGCGGATTCCCAAACAGAGTAATTTGTATTTCGGGATTATCCGTACTATATCTTATTTTTTTTGAAATAATAAATGTTTCAGGATAATCGATTTCATTTCTGATAAAACTACTTGCATTTTTTTCAAATTCACTTTCCTTTACCATTAAATATGCGGTGTAAACTGATGGCGCAATAAACAATAATATCAAAAAGATTACTATCCTTTTTACTCTTTTTTGCCTGTCTGGATCAACAAACTGCTTTCTTCTTATTTTTAGTATTCTGATAATGATATAGGTACCGGTACTGATAAAAATACTATTGATTAAAAACAGATACAGCGCTCCCCAAAAGAAATGCATATTTCCGGTCGCAAGACCAAATCCTGCTGTGCTCAGCGGAGGCATCAATGCAGTCGCAATTGCTACTCCGGGAATTACATTGTTTTTTTCTTTCCGCGTATAAGCAATTATACCTGCAAATCCACCTGAAATGGCAATGATAACATCCCATATAGCAGGTGAAGTTCTTGACAATAATTCGGATTGTACTTTATCTAAGGGTGAAATATAAAAATATAAGGCAGATGTAATAATGCTCAATACCATTGCAATACCAATATTGTAGCCCGATGTTTTCAATAAATCAAGATCATTTCTGCTAAGACCAAGTCCCAAGCCCATTAAAGGTCCCATAAGAGGGGAAATAAGCATACCTCCTATGATAACGGCAGTAGAATTTATATCTAAGCCGACTGAACAAATTATGATGGCAAATATCAAAATCCACAGGTTTGTTCCTTTGAAAACAGCATCTTTTTTAATATCATCTATTATTTCCTGATTACTTGCTTTATCTGATTTCAGATCAAATAATTCTCTGATCCTTTTCGAAAAGGATTTTCTATCAGTTGTATCATTTTTGTCTGTCATATAAATGAATTTGTACAAATATAATAAATATTATTAATGTGATAAAATAAAATTATTAATATGTAGTTACCATATTATTGACATCTATTAATCTACTAGTGCGCTGCGCAGGAAATAAGTGTACATAGCAACCGAAGCTATTTTTTTCTGAATCGAGGCACTCAAATAGGAGTTATGCCGTAGTATAATGACTGTTTGAGCAACGAAGAGTCAGATAAAAAGAGCGAGATTATATGTATAGTATTTTTTTGCGCAGCGCACTAGCTACAATCGTCCGTAATTATTTTTATATTTAATAAAATACGATAGAATGAAAACGAATTACCTGCTTTTATTAATACTCTTTTTATTTTCTTTAAATATTAATGCTCAAAATGAAGGTGCTACCGTTATCAAAGATGCTCCAGGTGTATTTTTTAAATGTTGGCAATGTGATATGACAAGAATGAAAAGAGAAATTAATTTTGTCAATTATGTCAATCAAAGACAAGATGCAGATATAGTAGTGATCGTCACAAGCAGAAGTACAGGAACAGGTGAAAAAATATCCGTTTATTTTGAAGGACAGAATGAATTTTCAGGAACTAATGACACTTTGGATGTTGCTATATCAGATGTTGAAACGGAGAGTATTGTTGATGATAAGGTTATTGCTGCTATTAAAAAAGGACTTTTGCAATATATAGTTAAAACGCCGATCCTGGACAAAATAAATTATCAAATTTCAAATTCCGGCAGCAAAAAAGTTGAAAAAATTGTTGATCCATGGAATAGTTGGGTGTTTTCCACCGGAATTAGAGGTAGTTTTAACGGGGAATCGAGATTCAACAGAAAATCTTTTAATGCCAGCTTAAGTGGAAACAGAGTAACCAAGAAAGACAAATGGAGATTTTATGCGAGCACAAATCTAAGCCAAAGAAATTATTATTTTTTTGATTCCAATGATATAAAGATTGATACACTTACGATTACTTCAGAAAGAAAAAGCAGCTATGCTTCGGGTAGCTATGTGATGAGTCTAAATGATCATTGGTCAGCCGGAATATTTACAAATGCTTTTTCTAATACTTATTCTAATTATGACTTGAATTTAAGCTCAAAATTGGGAGTGGAATACAATTTCTTCGATTATGAAGAATCAGACAGGAAGAGTTTGGTATTTGCTTATAAAGTGGGAACATCTTATAACGATTATGTTGATACGACCATATACAATAAATTGAAAGAAACTTTATATAGTCAAAATTTATCAATGAATATCTATATGAAACAGAAATGGGGGAACATTGATTTCGGAGCTAACTTTTTCAGCTATCTTCATGATATTAGAATAAATAGCCTCAGTTTTAATACAGGTGTTTCATGGAATGTCTTCAAGGGTTTAACTTTTTCAATAGGTGGCTATCTTTCTTTTGTCAATGACCAGATAAATTTATCAAAACAGGAAGCCGGCGTCATAGGAACTGTTTTGGGTGACAGACTGCTGGCAACTGATTACAATGCATATACCTACATGGGTATTAGATATACCTTTGGTTCAAAGTATGCCAATGAAGTCAATACCCGTTTTAGTAGTGGAGGAAGTGTTACATATTATTTCTTTTAATGCTATTCTAAAATTACCATTTTCTTTATAGCTATATCTTCTCCTGCTATTAGTCTGTAAAAATAAATTCCGCTCTTCTTTAGATCTTTATCAATCTTGATATGGCTCATAATATTTTTAGATAACCGGACTTTATTTAATCCTTTCTTACCTAAACCTGAAAATGTTTTAATCAGTTGTCCTTTGAGATCATAGATTTCAAGTTTATATATTTTATCCTCACTTAGATTAAAACTTATAGTGGTTTGATTGGTGAAAGGATTTGGATAATTTTGAAACAATTCAAATTTATTTTTTGAGTTTCTGAACTCAAGAGAAAGATTGCTTATCTTGAGATCTTTGCCTTGATATATTTCCCCTTTCAATGTTGTATTATCCAAACTGATCATTTCACTTAATTTGCCTGAATCCGAAGATTTAACATATAATAAAAAAAGTGGCTCTTCCGGCTCAAAATTAAACAATCCTTTTATACCAACATCCATTGACATAATCAGTTTTCCGTCTTTAATGTTATAATTATCTTTGCTAATGTCCAATTTGTCCGATTCAATATTCAAAACTTCCAAACCTTGCATGTCAAATGCCAGTTGAAATCCCTGCAAATAATCTACATTGTCAATAAAAACTGGTATCTTTTTTATCCCATCTTTAGTGCTTATCCGGGTATCCTCTATAAATAATGATATTTTGGGATAATCTCTGCCGTTGACATCAAGTGAACTAAGATTTACATCTCCTATTTTTATTGCCCAAAAGTCAATATCTAAAGGAATCTCATATGTTTTGTGACAGGATTTTTTCGATGCACTTAATGTTTCTTTATAAGCCATGTTGGGATTTTTAAAATTATAATCCTTGAAAATGCCGAGATATGAAACATTATTGAAATCTTCTTTTTTACCGATCAATAGATGTACCAATTGAATTATGTCATTTGCCGATACTTTATTGTCTCCATTAACATCAGCTGCAATGGCTTGGAAAGGAGAATTGAATTGCTTTAAACCTAAAATGTATCTTCTTATCAATAATATATCTAAAGTTGATATTCCCTTTTTGTATTCACTATTTTTATATGAGGAAATCTCAAAATCATATTGATTCCCTGTATTAAATGCTGTAACTGTATAATATCCTTGTGTGTCAGTAAGAAAAGCTTTTTTGTATTCTCCATCATCAACACTGACAATCATATTTTCTACAGGCATATTATCTAAAGTAACAATTCTCCCATTAGCTAATAATGACGGAGGTTCAATCTCACAATCAAGATTTAGTAAAACAGAATCTACCGAATAACTTTTCCAATCACAATCTTCCGGATAATTAAAATCATCCCAGACATAAATTTTTAAATAATGTGGGACATTGTATGGCGGTCCATCGTTTATAATGGTTTCGCATAATGCTGCTCTGCTTGTATATGAAGAATTAAGTTCGCTATTCCACCCGTAGGCAGTTCCGTTAAAAAAAGCATTTTGATTACTTATATTTCCAGTTTCTGAATCATAATAATTAGTGCCGTATTTTGTAAATTGCTTATCCCATTTTTCAGGGTAATCATCCAATTTAGGTAATACCGGACTAAAAGTGAAATACAATTCTTCCGGTGCTTTGCAATTATCGTAGGAAGCTATAGAATTGCTTTCAAAACCTTTATCAAATGAAATAGCATCAAACAAATCAATGCCATTCATGTCTTTTAAATGATAAATATCTATCACCGGAGGTTCGATATCATATATTTTAAAGAACTGTGTTCCGGTGTATGGATTTCTTAAACTGTCAAATACCGTCCATTCTACATAATATTCACCGGCAGGTAATGTGTCCAATACAGTTAATCGGGCATTCATGGTATGTTCTAATTCATCGAGAGCCTTATCTCCTTTTATTCCATTTACAGGAACAGGCAGATAATTGTATGAATATTGAATTATATCATCGGTTTCATAATTTTTTACAAGATATTGCCAATTAAGACTTGACGGATTAGAGCATGCTTCCACGGTAGCATTTAATATTATGTTATAAGCCACGCATTCTTCAGCAGGAATACATCGACTTTCCGTTTTAACGTTCAAAACATCGGGAGATTTGATATTTTTTAAGTTACCGGCAAAAGATTCAGAAGAAAATGAAAAAAATAAAATTGATATGGATATAAGAATTGCACTGGAATATCCTTTTGACAGATTATTCATAAGATATGTTCATATTGGTTAAAAAATTGTACCAAATTTATTCTAAATATTTTAAAAAATCAAGTTATGAGGATAAAATATCATAAAATCTATATATGTTTGATGTACATATATATAAATCACAGGTATTCATAAATCTAAATATTAAAGAAAAACTACATTAAAAAGACCAATTCAGCCTGATTATTTTTAAAGGAATAAATAATTGCTGCCTGCCCGTATTTTTTGCCCAATTCACATGCTTCACTCAATGTTAAATTTTTAATCAGGAAACCTTTTTCTTTCCAATTTTCAAGGGTGCTATATGCATCATAAAACGAGAGATTAAGATTTATTAAATCATTTTTTAGTAATTTGTTTCTTTTTTTATTTACTTTTTCTATT
>JALVEG010000591.1 GCA_027031145.1 Saprospiraceae bacterium
ATTACCTTCACCCATAAAATCAGATGTTATGACCGCTTATGATACTTTAATTAAACAAGGAATGGAGAAAGGAATGGAGAAAGGAATGGAGAAAGGACTTGAAAGAGGGGTAATCAACCTTCATAAGAAGGATTTCACTATTCCCGAAATTGCCGATATTATGGAAATATCCATAGAAAAGATCAAAGAGATTTTGAAGAGGAATGGATTGGTGTGATAGTTATTTTAATATATAATTACTCGCAAATAAACCTTAATCCTTTTTCTATAATATCAAATTTCACGGGTGTTTCTCCTACCAATTCCCCATCCAATTCCAAAAGTATTGGATGTTTATCATTAGATTCTACTTCAATAGATCGAGAATGATAGGCATCGATTTTCGGATGCAGGGTTATGGTTTCATTGTAAAAGCGATATGTGTTTAATAAAACGTCAAGTTTACTGATCTTTCCTGCTAAAGTAACAGCGAACCTTCCATCATTATGAATGGCATGTGGAACAAGAGACATTCCTCCTCCGGAATATTTACAGATGCCGACATTGATAGTATAAAATTTATCTTCAAATTCTTTATCATTCAATTTAACTTTTGCTTGTTGAAGTTTATATTGAAAAAGATATGACAGAACACTGAAAATATATATAAATTTATTTGGTTTGCTTTTTCTTTGCTCCAGTTTTTTTACTACAAAAGCATCATAAGCCATGCCGGCTACATTATTGAAATATTCATCTTTTTGTTTTTTGTTTTTATGATAATGAGCTATTCCTACATCCTGAAGATCGGTTTTACCTCTTTTGATCAATGATACCGATTTTGAAATATCCATGGACAAATTATGATATTTTGCCCAATCATTTCCTGTTCCGGTTGGTATTGCAGCTAAGGTTATTTGATCTGTTGATATGAAATCCTGAAGGAAAATTGCGTTTACTACTTCATGAACAGTACCGTCACCTCCTGCTGCGATAAATTTGGTATATCCTTCCATTATTTTATCAACTACTTCATTAGTGGCATCTCCTTTATATTTGGTAAAATAAAACTCAAATTCAATATTATGTTTATCCAATTCAAATTCTATTTTATCACGAACTTTTTCTATGTCATTGGTTCCGGCAGTAGGATTAAACACACAAAACCATATATCTTTATTTTTATAAATGTCCATTAATTCAGATTTTTACATACCGGAAAATAAAACCTGTTTTTCTCGAAACTGTCTATTTTTCATAGGAGAAAAAACCATATTTTGCAACTTTTAGCAATAACAATCCGACTAGCGGGATTATTGCAGGATTCATTTCCTGAGGGATAAATGATAATCCGGCCAAAGTAATAAAAAGCAATATAGAAACAATTATAGCAAATATTTTTTTAATTTTTCCCCCGAAAAACAAAAACAAATAAAATGGATTTAACCAGAGAAGGTTCCAGTTATTTTTTGTTGCAAGATGGTCAGTGAAAAACCAAAGAAAAATTATTATCAAACTCCCTGCAAATGCTAATGCAAACCAGGTGTTATCATACCATTTGCATATTATTTTTCCTTTTTTATATGTAAAATAAAATACTACAATCTCCAATAAAAAGAGTATGGTAAATACCCATATTGGTCTCAGGATCAGTGGTGTCGGCTTAATATTCTGCTCAAAGTCAAAAACTTTTTTTTCTGATTTAATAAGTTTTTTTACAACAGTTTTGTTTGTTCGCATTGCAGTCATACCCGGTTTTGCCTGAATTTTTGCTTTAGATAATGTATGCATTAAATTCAAAGGAAGAAAACTGCTTTGCCTTGGAGTCGGGATTTTGTCCGCTCTGTTTCCTATTACCAGATCTATACCGAAATCGGTCCATTTATGGTTTGAAATTTGTCTGTCAAGCAATTGCCTGAATGTTAATTCCTCTTTTGGTTTTCTCAACATCAATTTACCATTTAGACTTTTTTCAATAATGTTTAAAGGTCTGGTCGAACAATTATCAAAGAAAAAATCATATTTATAATATCTGTTCTCTTCTTTATAGTTTTCTTCCAACGCCTTTGTCAATTTTATTTTTTCATAATAATCCAAATTCAGAACCTGCTCATACATTCCTCTTTTTACATATTTATAAAAATATATCACTCTGTCATAAGGATCATAACTAAGAGAATAATTCAATTTTCCTTTTAAAAATTTCCATAAAAATCCGGGTTGATCGAAATCAAAAGTCCCGTAATTATAAACATCGTCAATATTCTTTTCAGGGTCTTTTATTCTGATAGCTGTATGTCCCCAAATAGAGTAAATCTCAGATCCCGGATCAAATGTAAGAAGGGATATTTGAGCATTTTTTGATAAAATGGAATCCCTGGTCATTCCTGAGGAAAGTTGTGAGAATGCCGGTTGAAGTATAAATAGTATTAATAGAAAGATAAGATATTTTAAATGTTTCATATTATTTATTCTTTATTTTATAATTAAAGAAAAAACCAAAGTTACATAATTAACTTTTACAATTATAACAAGCAACAAGTAACCTACACCTTATCATCTGGATTTTTCCTTTTTTCTTAATATTCAAACAATTTTCATATAAACAATTCACTTGCTATTCTGTCTGCATATAGCATTCCTCTGGAAGAGAGCTTATAATTGTCTTCATTTTTTAATATCAATTCTTCGCCGGTAAACTTTATTATATTTTTGTTAAAATGATAAAGGTATTTGTCTCCGAATTTTTCTATTTCTTTTATGTTTACACCCCACATTGTTCTTAATCCTGTCATCATGTACTCATTGAATTTATCATCAGGAGTTAATGTTTCAATTGTTGCCGGGATTATATTTTTATTGATTGATGCAATGTACTTTCTGTTATTAGCAATATTCCACTGCCTTGTATTGCCATCGAATGAATGAGCGGATGGACCCAATCCCAAATAAGGGATGCCTGTCCAATAATTTGTGTTATGCAAGGCATATTTGCCTTCTTTGGCATAATTGGAAATTTCATAATGCTCAAAACCGTTTTTTGTTAGCAATTCATCAGTGTACATAAACATATCTGCACTCAAATCGTCATCTACGCCATTTATTTTGCCGGTTTGTATTTGATGAGCTATTATTGTTCCGGGTTCTATCGTCAGATTATAGCATGAAAGATGTGGAATATCCATTTTTAAGAATGTATCCAGATTCTTTTTCCAATCATCCATTGAACTACCCGGAATACCAAAAATCAGATCGATATTTGTGTTTTTAAAACCGACTTCTTTTATCATATTTAATGATTCAATTGCTTTAGCGGAATTATGGGAACGATTCAATATTTTCAACTCTTTATCATGAAATGATTGAACTCCCATACTAAAACGATTGATCCCTGATTTTTTTAGATCGCTAAGAAATTCTTTGTTTACATCATCAGGATTAGCTTCAAGAGTGATCTCTATATCCGGTTTTAGATTGAAATATTTATTAATTTTATTTAAAATAAGATCAATTTCTTTAGCGGATAAAACGGAAGGAGTACCCCCGCCAAAATAGATGGAATCCAGATCTTTTTGTTGAAGATAATTATGATTCAGGTCTATTTCTTTCAAAAAAGTATTGATAAAGTCATCTTTTGTTTTTAGGGAAACAGAAAAATAAAAATTGCAATAACTGCATTTTTGTCTGCAAAAAGGTATATGTAAATAGATTCCTGCCATTTAACAAAGATACGATAAAAGAAACATTCTGCAATGATATGGGGTAAAAAGGGTGTATTTCATTTTTTCGCATTGCGGGTTGATTCTCCTTTATTTTTCCCTTTGGGAGGAGTCAGAGGCAAAGAATGGGAAAAGCGAAAAAATGAAATGCCACTGTTAAATATGAATAATACCAAAAGATTTTAAAATAACAACTAAAACCGTAATTATGAGTATCCGGTATATCCAAACATCTGCTTTTGGGTATTTTGAAGCATAATGAGCGGCAAGATATCCTCCTGCTCCCTGACCTAATGCAAAAGTCAAGCCGATCTTCCAATCAACTAAGCCCTTGTAATTGAAGATAAAAATCAATACAAATGTGTAGAGAGCAATTATAAATACTTTTAGTGCATTGGCTTCTACCAGATTGAATCTTGCTATCAGTACCAAAACTATCAAAGTAAATAATCCCATTCCCATCTGAATAAATCCTCCATAAAATCCCAAGAGCAAAAACAATGGGATTGATAACCATTTATTCATTTTATAATCCAGATCTGTTTCGTGTATCCATCTTTTAGGATTTACCAATACTGCCAGGAACATTATAATAAGCAAATAACGAAAGACGGTTTTGAAATCGTCATTTGAGATATTCAGGGCTAATACAACTCCGAACATCGCTCCGATAAATGACAATATAACCGCCATCTTACATCTTTTGAAATTAAGTTTGCCTTGTCTGAAATATGCAAATGAGCTTAATGAAGTCTGTGTGAACATATTGATACGATTGGTGCCGTTTGCCAGATTTGCCGGCATTCCCATAAATTCTATCATGATACTCAGTGTCACAACTGAACCAAAACCGGCAATTGCATTGAGAATTCCTGCCAAAAATCCGCCTCCAACTGCTAAGAAATATTGATATAATTCCATTTTATTTAATTTCCTGACATAATTCTATTAAAACTCCATTGGCACTTTTGGGATGTACAAAGCATACAAGTTTATTATCGGCTCCTTTTTTGGGAATTTCATTGAGTATCACAAATCCTTCTTCCTTCAGTCTCTTTATTTCTTTATTGATATCACTAACTTCAAAAGCGATATGATGGATACCCTCTTTGTTTTTTGAAAGATATTTTGCTATTGCGCTATCTTCAGAAGTTGCAGCTAAAAGCTCTATTTTATTTGGACCCGTTTTAAAAAAAGAAGTTATCACGGATTCACTTTCAACTTGCTCTCTTTTATATGGGCTTTTTCCAAATAATTTTGAAAATAGTTCTTCACTTTTTTCAAGATCATTTACTGCAATTCCGATGTGTTCTATTTTTTTCACAATTTCATTTTTTAATGCAAAATATACAAATATACAAAGAAAAAAGTTCCTGCAATTATATTTACAGGAACTTTTATTTATCTTTTAATAGGGTATTATTATAATTCCTTAAATTCCCTGGTTACTCTGTATGAATTTTCACCTGCAGGGCATGATGTAGTCGCGAATTGCAGATCCAGTTTATTATTTGAAATTTGACCTCCTCCGAATAATGTTTCGGAATTGTATTTAAAATTTAGGATTTTTATCTGTGTGTTATCTTCGGCTTTAAGGTTTGCTTTAAAACTGAACAATTTGTTTCCTGCATCATCAAATAATTTACCGTTAAGTTCCGTATCACTGACTTTTGTGAATTCAACCCTGTAATTTTCAAAAATACCTTTAACTGACTGTATGGAGTCACAGGTATATTCTGTAAAATTACCATCAAAAGTTTTTGTGAATTTATCAATAGGTAATTCAGGATCTTTATTACAAGCAATAGCAATAAAAGCAATACCTAATAATAGTACGAGTAGTTTTTTCATTTGAATAGTTTTTTATTAATTTTAATATCTGACTTTTGAACGATATTTTGATATTTAAAATTGTATGTATTTATTAATTTTATTATGTGTTTCTGATATGTTACATCACTACTGATGTTAGTCCGCATTATTCTAAGATATTTCTATTACAAAAACCCGTGAATAATCCGGGTTAATTAAATAAAAAATGCCTATAAAAAGTTATAATATACTACTGTCAATTAAACGTAAGCACGACTCCCTTCCCTTGCTAAGGGAAGGGTCGGGGATGGGTTCTGTTTTGTACGATTTTTGTCAGAACTTAAAATAGAGAGAGGGGTGCATTGCATTTTTTCGCTTTTTCCAAACTTTGCCTCTAATTCCTCCCAAAGGGAAAAATAAAGGAGAACCCAACCCGCAATGCGAAAAAATGAAATTCACCCAATTTGATATATACTATTTCCTAAATACAGATTAAAACCTATACCTGTATCCCAGTTTAATACCATAATTGAAATACCTCTGTTTCAATGGGTATTCGTCAGTTGTAATATCCTGCAAATTGTATTTGAAATTGGGTTCAAAAAAGAATAGTTTCTTCCTGACAGGGAATAGTATTTTCATTCCTGCAATGAAACTAATTCCTGACTGGTTTTTAAATATATTTTTTTCTTCGGATAAATCAACAGGAAATCCTTCTGTTCCAATTATTTGACCATGTTTCAATAATAAAAGATTGTAACTCAAACCGGAATTAAGTTCAACGGAAATATTATTTATATCAAAATGATACCCTAAAATAATCGGAATCTCAATAAATGAATAATAATTGTAAATGACTTTATCCCATGTGATATGTTTGACAACTTCTTTTTGCCCTCTCAGATAAGATATGGTGCCATCACCGTTTTGTACCTCTTTTGTTACACCTTCATTTTCTTTATAAATGTCTATTGAATCGACATCTTTAAATCTCTCATCTATTTGAGTAAAATGTATTCCACTTGTTATAAAAAATCCTGAAATGTGGTTTAGATTAAAATCGAAATTTGAATTAAAAGCTTCAAGATAGCTTTCCGTTGCAATTCTTTTATCCAGATATGCATTGAAATCTCCGGTTTTTGCTTTTAGATCTTTATTAACCAAAGCAAATCCCAGGCTGAAGTCCATTGAATTCGACCAACGATCAACTTTTTCTACAGGTTTTCTATCAAAATAATCTGCAAATGCTCCTTGATAGATAATTTCTTCTGGAATATAAATTAAATTAAATTTATTAGGAATTGAAGATATGACTATCAACTCTAATGGTTTTTTCTCGATGATAACAGGTTTTTCTTCAATGCTATCCGGTGTATTTTCTCCTTCCTTAATATCCGGTGAAATTAAAACAGATGTTGTTTCATCTTGTAACTTCTCCTTGTTATGTGTTGTTGCA
>JALVEG010000592.1 GCA_027031145.1 Saprospiraceae bacterium
AAAATAATGTTTTATGGTATTGAAAGTCAATAAATCAAGAACTTCAACATTCTTTTTTAGAATTTTATTAAAATTGGAAATCAACAAAGATTCTCCGTCATAAGGTGGATAAGGAAATTTTTTTGTCAGTTGAAGAAATTTCATTGATTTATTTTTAATCAAAAATATAGACAAATCGCTACATGTAAATTTTTATATTTTCGGATATTTTGCCGGATAATAATCATGCATCAGATCATATATCTTTTCTACAATATCTTCAGGATTCGGTTTTGTGAAATAATCTCCGTCACTTCCATAAGGAGGTCTGTGATCTTTGGCAGTAATGGTAATGGGTTTTTCATCCAGATATTCAAATCCTCCCTGATCTTCCAATATCTTTTGAAGCATATATGCACTTGCTCCTCCGGGAACATCTTCATCCGCTACAACAAGTTTATTGGTCCTTTTCAAAGATTCAAGAATATGCTTATTGCGATCAAAAGGTATCAGGGTTTGTATATCTATCAATTCCACTTGAATTCCCTTTTCTTTTAATATCTCAACTGCTTTCTGTGCAACCCTAACCATTGAACCATAAGTGACTAATGTGACATCATCTCCTTTGGTCAAAGTTTCCGGTATTCCCAAAGGAATAGTATATTCACCGATATTTTTTGGCATATTTTCCCTTAATCTATATCCGTTTAGGCACTCAATTATCAATGCGGGATCATCTGATTGCAACAGTGTATTGTACATTCCTGCCGCCTGAACCATATCTCGCGGAACACAAATATACATACCGCGCAATGAATTTATAAGCATTCCCAATGGAGAACCTGCATGCCAGATACCTTCAAGTCTGTGTCCTCTTGTTCTGATAATCGCAGGAGCCATTTGCTGACCTCCAGAACGATATCTTAAGGTTGCAAGATCGTCCGACAGAGGTGAATGTCCATAAATAAGATAATCGAGATATTGTATTTCTGCAATTGGTCTTAATCCTCTCATTGCCATTCCAATGGCTTGACCCATTATTGTCCATTCTCTGATTCCCGTATCAAAAATTCTTTCTTTACCGTATTTTTCCTGCAATTTTGCAAATCCCTGATTTACATCACCGATTTTTCCAACATCTTCGCCAAAAGCAAGCAGATTTTTATTTTCATCAAATTTTTTATCAAAAAAAGTGTTTAATACTTTATAGCCAGGAACATATTCTCCGTCATTTGAATATATTTTTTTTATTTCTTTTATTTTCAATGCGGATTTATCAGAATTGCTGTAGAGGTCCGTGTGGTATTTTTCATCAGCAGAAGCATAATTCTTTGAGATAAATTTATTAAGTAAATCCAGAGATTTTGATTTTTTACCGGTGAGATGGTATTTTAATTTTCTCGCATTGCTGACAGCATCACTGAATAATGGATTTATGGTGTCTTTGAGTTCTTTTTGAAGTTTGGGTATTTTTTTATCAGAAGGAAAATCCTTTATTAAAAAACTATATATATTATTTAATTCATCAAGTTCAATCTTTATATCATCAGTGAAATTTTTCCACGATTCTTTTCTTTTAAGATTTACATATTCTTTAGATTTCTTCCTTAATTCTTCGATAGTTTTCTCATCCGAATATTTGTTTTTGAGTATCCATTTAATAAAAAGTTCTATCGGATCCATTTTTTT
>JALVEG010000593.1 GCA_027031145.1 Saprospiraceae bacterium
CCTTCGTGCCAGAAGCGGCTGATATAAACGACATTTTCGACAAAAGCAAATCCCAAAGCAATTAGAATCGCAAAAGAAATCGCATCGGAAACGTTTCCAATCTTGTTTTCATCAGCAAAACGCAACATCAAATATTTTGCGAATTCTTCCAGCATCCCAACTACCACAAAGAACCAAACTTTTTCTGGAAAATATAATGACAAAAATGCGGTAAAAATTCCGATAAAGGCCCCGATTGTCACAAATAGAAAAGGTGATTCAGAAATTTTCAAAAACTTTTTGCTGAAAACTTTCGCGGAATTATCCCGCGAAATTATTTCCAAAAGCGACATGATAAACGCCGAAAACAAAAATATCGCGGAAGAAACAAGGATACTGACGGTTACAAATGCGAGAACCGCGCTAACAGTTTGTGTTCCCGCGACATTATCCAAATATTTAAATAAATTCAGGTGCTCTAATTCCCAAACAGAAATATCCCAGTATTTTTCATATAATTTAATTGGAATAATGGACATCATTCCTGCAATAAAAGTAATAATGACATATTTTTTCTTTTCGAAATTCTGTTTTTGGAAAAAATAAATCCAACCCAAAATCGGGACAAAACTAATTCCCGCGAAAATTACGACAGTTTTCCAAAAGTTTAGGTCTAGATTCATTTTTTGCTGTTTTGATAAAATTTATCAAAGCATTATACCAAAATTTCGCGGGATTTTCAACCAAAAAAGCTGAAAACTAAGTAAAAACTTAGGATTTTCTATACATCTAAAACCCACAATTAACAGATGTTTT
Source organism: Saprospiraceae bacterium (assembly GCA_027031145.1). Taxonomy (GTDB): domain Bacteria; phylum Bacteroidota; class Bacteroidia; order Chitinophagales; family Saprospiraceae; genus JADJGA01. The sequence goes on from JALVEG010000593.1 coordinate 796, forward strand.
TTGTTTATTACAAAGCCGCTTAATGTTAGACTTCAATTTCTTAAACTCTTTCTCTAATGATTCTTGTGATGAATTTCCTTTTTGAAAAGTATTAATTATCCCGCGAAATTCTTCGCTTAAAGCTTCATTATTTTTGTCCGCCAATTTCATTAATCCTTCTTGGAATTCGGTTTCGCCACTATCATCAGTTTCATCCTGTCCTAAAACTAGAAAATTTTGCAAATCATCTAGTTTGGCATTTAATTCCGCGAATTCCTCGTAATTATTAAGATCATCATGAAAACTGGTTCTGCTTTTAAGAATGTCTTCATTTTCTTGGACTACATATTTATCCCAGAGATCGCCAAAAACATTAGCTTGCAAATTTTTCGCGGGATTTTGGCAGCCCGTTAAAATTACTAAACATAAAACAAAGAAAAGTTTTTTCATGAGGAGTGTTGTGGTTTATCTAATAAATCTGGGAAAACTTCTTCTCTTAAAAAACGCAATTTTTCGCGAAGCAGTTTAAGGTATTCGTTAAACATCTGGTTGTTTAGAATATTACGATGGGCTGTGAAATTCTCAGAATTTCGCGAATTTTCTCGGTTGAAGCGTTTTAATTTTTCCAAGATAACTTGCCGTTGTTGCTCTTTAATATCTAGAACATAGCTAATTTGCTGATTCCGTTCAGCGCTTCCCTCATTGGCATTTGTTTTAAAAGTGTCTTCTTCTAAAATATATTTTTGAACATAGGCATTTAAAGCATTTATAGGGTTATAAGCTAATGCGATAGCTTCGGGTTTATCTTCACTGGTCGGTGGTTTTTCACTGGTATTGGCATCAAAGCCTGGATCACCAAATGTTCCATCAGTAGCGATTGCGTCTAAAACTG
>JALVEG010000594.1 GCA_027031145.1 Saprospiraceae bacterium
AATAATTAAAAAAATTAATAAAATTAATAAAATGAAATATTCTATATTATTAGGTTCAGGGTTTAGTGTACCAAAAGGTTTACCTAGTGTTAGTTCAATAAACGAAAAATTCACAAATCTAAAAGTTGAGGATATAATTATAGGTCCTAATCGAAGTGTTGGTTTTTTGAATGGGCAAATAGATCCAAATGGGTGGATGACCGAAAAAGAAAGATTATTTTTTGTTGAATTTATTGATGATTATTGCAAGCAAATAGGAGGAGCAAAAAAATTTCATTATGAAGAATTCTTTGATTATTACCATTCTTATTATCAAGGAAGAGAAGAAAATGATAATATAGAATCTTTTTGTGAAAAATTTAAATTAAAAAATGAAACTGATACTGATAATGCCAATTTATTATTAGGGTTTAATAATATTTTTACTCAATTATTAGCCTCTTTACTCAGAAAAAAAGAATTTTACGAAAATTCTGTATTTAAAATGGACTATAGACCTTACGATGATTTTGTTAATTATTTAGAAATGATTACTAATACAAATGAAATTGTCAATATTCATACCTTAAATCACGATATTTTCTTTGAACATCTTGCAAAAAGTACCAAGCTACAATCAAAATTCACAGACGGGTATACTGAAATGGGATCACCTTATTATGGTGATTTAGAAGTTGATTTTGGGATATTGAAAAACTACAAAGTAAGAATTAAATATTTTAATAATCAATATAATAAATCTATCAGACTTTATAAATTACACGGAAGTATTGATACTTATTACTTTAATAATTTATCAGGGGAAAATTTTGACAAAACAAGAATAAAAGGTGATTTCAAGGTATTTGATTTTTATAAGGAAGTAGAAGACCATACAACAGGTGAAAAAAAATACATTAAAGGTTATTATGAACAATTTCCAGATTTCTTAAGCGGGACGACAGAAAAACTTAGAAGTTATAATAATGAATATTACAAAATCCTATTTGATCATTTTAAGTATAACTTAAGTAAATCTGAAAAATTATTAATTATAGGATATGGGTTTTGGGATAAAGGAATTAACAAGTTCATTAAAGAATATTTCATTTCAAGAGGTAAAATCCCAACTGTTATATCTCCTAATAAATCAACAAGTCCTTTTTATAAAGAAAATGAATTTAATCATATTTCAAAAAGTATCGGAGATGTAAAAATTGATGAATTATTAAACATATAGATAACAAGCCGTATGACAGCATAGCCGACTAACGTCAGGCTACGCAGCATACGGCCAGACCGTTATATAGGACTATTTTGTGTTCCTGATTTTGAGGTTTGTCTTTAAAACAAGAACAATATTTAAGTAAAGAGCAAATTCAACATTAATATTGAAAAAATGATTAATTTTGTGTATTCAAAGCTTAAATTATGAGTAAAACAAAATTAAGTGTAAATGAGATTGAAATTGTTCTTTATAAAAAGGATGAAGAAGAATATATTTCTCTCACTGATATGGCAAAATTTAAAGATGCCAAAAGAACAAATTATATAATTCAAAATTGGTTAAGAACGAGAAATTCAATTGAATTTTTAGGACTTTGGGAACAATTCCATAATCCAAAGTTTAAACGCATCGAATTCGATGCGTTTAAAAATGAAGCAGGTTCAAATAGTTTCACTTTAA
>JALVEG010000595.1 GCA_027031145.1 Saprospiraceae bacterium
TCATTAGCTCCGTCGGGTACTGCTCCTGCAAAAAATATCTGCATCGAGTCGATATAGGTCTTTGAAAATACCTCCGGGTCGATATCTGCCAAATATATACTGTCAAATCTGCATCCGGCAGTATCTGCATAATCAAGCTTCCCTATTGCTCCGGAGCTATTATCCAAATCAAGATCTACTGTGATGATGCAGTCGGAGTCAAGGATGGTCCAGGGGACTTCAACATCCCCTAAAATAAAATTATCAGGATCTAATGTATCTCTAATGCATATATCTGTTAACTTATAAGTATCAAAATCAAGTATCGCCAAGGCGGTTTTTAATACTTTTCTACGTTCAGGTCTTTCAAACTCATTATATACAGCATAAGAGGTATATTCATCACAACTATTTCTTATTGTGAAAAGACCTCCTATAAATATGTTATCTTCAAATTTATGAATCACTTTACTATTTTCCGGATGTAAGGTATCTATTTTTATCAATTTCCGAATGGGCTTATTCCCTCCGGGAGTTAAATCCCAACCTCCTCCTCCAATTAAATAATATTCTCCTTCCCTATAGGATATATTACCAAATCCATAGCTAAAAGGATCTAACCCCTCTGAAAAATCAGGAAGGAATCCATAAAATTTCCAAATTTTAGTTTTAGTATTATACTTGAAAAATTCTCTTCCTGCTCCTACTATTTCTCCCTTTTCATCGCTTGTCATATACATTAATGATCCTTGATTTGAGCGAAAAGTAGAAGATTCAAATAACAAAAAACAACTATCAATATCAGTGCCAGGAACATCATAAGATACAAATCGTTGCAAATAATATGTTTTAAATATATTATTACCATACAGCGTTCCATCCGGGGTCAATGCAATATCACTAGCCCACAAAATTAGAGGCGTAAGATCTCTATAGCATTTTTGTTTTATCGTACATGTTTGTATATCAAATTCCTGTATTCCGCGTCTAGTATTTACAATTACTTTCTGTCCTACCATAGAAGTGACTACGGCTAAGACAGAAAGTATTGTAAATAATAATATTTTATATCGAATGCGGTTCATTTATTTTGAATAAGGATTTGTTTACTTCTTGCTTTTGTGTAATTCATATACCTCAATCTGTAAATTACAACATTGCTACTCACAAAGTTATAAAAAAAAATTAAAACCATGGGCTTTAGGTACATTTTTTCGCTCTTTGCTCTTTGCAAGACTTACCTACTGTGGAAATCTATTCAGATTTTATGGGGCTCTTTAAAATCTTCAAAAATCAGTATAGGTTTCAGTGTATTTGATTCTTCCTTTATAAACCGGCTTCAAAATCACTCCTTACAGTCGTGCTTTCGAGTCCTAAGTATTCCTTAATATACTAAAAATCCAATTGGTTATTCAATCATACGAAAAAAAATACCCCTTGATATAATGTGTTTATGATTGAGCTGTTGAATATTTCCAAAAGGTTAATATCCAGCCCTAAAAGCTATACTCTTTTTCGCTCCCCTTCTCCTTTTCTATCCTCACCCTTACCCTCTCCTTTTAAGAAAGCTTATCATATTTTTTAAAAATAAAGTAAAAGGAGAGGGAAGAGGGTGCTTAGTCGTACGGGATAGCTCTTTTAGGTAAGTATTTATGATTAAACTGTAGTATCTTTCC
>JALVEG010000596.1 GCA_027031145.1 Saprospiraceae bacterium
TCTAATATGAATCAATGGATAAATGATTATAAATATGAGTATGAGTATGATGCTAATGGTAATAATACCTTACATATCAAATATGACTGGGATTCTAATACAAATCAATGGGTAAATAATTATAAATATGAATATACTTATGATGCTAGTGGTAATATTACATTAGAGATAAAATATGATTGGGATTCTAATTTAAATCAATGGATTGGCGATTATAAATATGAAACAACTTACAATACTAATGGAAACAGAATTTTATTTATATACTATAAGTGGGATTCTAATACAAATCAATGGATATATTCAAGTAAAAATGAATACACATACAATACTAATGATATACTAATTTTAGAACTCAATTATTTTTGGAATTCTAACACAAATCAATGGATACATTCAGGTAATAGAGAATATGATTATGACGCTAACGATAATTTAACCTCAATTATCTCTTATGATTGGGATTCTGACACAAATCAATGGATATATTCATGGAAAGATGAATTTGCTTATGATGCTAATGAAAATCCAACCTTGTATAAATCATCTTATTGGAATTCTAATACAAATCAATGGGTTAATTATATTAAGGTTGAATTTATCTATGATGCTAACGGAAACAGAATCTTATTAGCTTCTTATATGTGGAATTCCAGTACAAGCCAATGGATAGGTTTATCTAAATTTGAATTTACTGTTGACACGTCAATTAATATTTCTGATTTGACTGTACCTTTTGAATTTACTTACAATTATACAAATAAACTTTTAGGGTTAATGCAATATCATTGGGATAATACGACTAATAACTGGGTTGCATTAAAAAAAAGTATTCTTTATTATTCCGACACAAGCGCCATTAACGAACTATCCGCTAACAATATCAAATTATATCCCAATCCGGTCAGCAGTGATTTGAATATTAATTTTGAAAACCACAACGGTCCGGCTGTTTTTGAAGTGTTTGATATGCAAGGTTATAAATTATTGAGCCGAAAAGTTTATAAAAAAGACCAAATTAAGCTTAATAGTTTAAGTTCCGGTGTATATCTATACACTATTATGATAGATGGTGGTAAGAAAAGTGGAAAAATTATAAAGAAATAAAACTAATAATCAATTTTTTAAGACCTACTAGGTTTTGAAAACCTAGCAGGTCTTTGTTATAATCATTAATTTTTATTTCCGTTTCTTCTTAAAATTTCGTTTGGGTTTCGGTAATTTTGATACCGTATTGTTTTTGATTTCAATATTGTCTAGGTCCTCGTCGGTATCGTAAAGCATTTCAAAATCTATTTGTTTTTTTTCGGGATTGGTTTTCTTAACCTTGACGGTTACCACATCACCGAGTTGGTATTTTTTGCCGGTAATTTCACCTATCATCGCATATTCATCTTCATCGTAGTAATAATAATCATCACGCATTTCGGTGCGTCTAACCAAACCTTCTACTTTATTGGCGGTTAGTTCTACATAAATACCCCATTCGGTTACACCGGTTATAACGCCTTCAAACGGCACATCTTTAAAATCACGAATATATTTGGCTTGCATATATTTGATGGAATCGCGCTCGGCACTGGCGGCTTGTATTTCCATATTAGTGCTATGCACACATTTTTTTTCGTAATCTTCCCTGTTTGGCGACGG
>JALVEG010000597.1 GCA_027031145.1 Saprospiraceae bacterium
ATAAGTACCTATCCTGGGATATCCTTTTTCATCTACGACCAATTCACCGTTTTCGTTTCTTAAGTATTGAGTCCCTTCAATTGCCATTAAAGGAAATCCCAATACCGAACTTGGCCTTGCTTCATTGAGCAATTGACCAAAAGTTACCGGATATTTTGAAACAAAACTAGGCAGTTCCTTAAGTTTGGAAACGTTTCTGGAAACATTTGAACTTAATTCCCAATTAAAGTTTTTATTCTCAAATATTTTTTGTTTAAAGATAAATTCAATTCCTTTATTTTCAATAGATCCGCTATTGAAAACCAATATAATCCATCCTGAAGCAGGAGAAATCCTTGATTGGATGATCTGATCAATTGATCTCATATTGTAATAAGTAAAATCCAATCTTGTTTTACCTTTAAAAAACCTTAGGTCTGTACCCACTTCCCAGGATTCTGTAGTTTCGGGCTTCAGATTTGGATTTCCTGCATAATAATCATAATTGAATCCTCCTCCGATCGTATAAGCCGGTTCCAATACGGCAGTCAGTCTGTGTGGAGGAGCATCTTTACCAACCTGCGCCCAGTTACCTCTCAATTTGGCATAACTTATTATATTGTCATTTGGTAATAATCTGGAAAGATCAACTCCAAGACTGACAGATGGGTAAAAGAATGAATTATTAGATTTTGGCAAAGTTGAAGACCAGTCGTTTCTTCCTGTCAATCCCAGAAATACAATGCTTTTATAATCAAATTTAATATCGGCAAAAGCACCTACCAGTCTTTTTCTTGTCAAATATTGAGTTGCTTTAATATCCTCAAGATTGTTTATATTATCAAGATCAGGATTTCTATATTTTTTACCATATATTATTGTTAATTTTCCTTCTTCGTCCTTAATATCATTTCCAATAAGAGCTGACACACCGATATCATTGAACAATTTTGTATTGTAAGTAAGCATCAAAGTAGAATTTGTTTTTCTGAAACTCCTGTCTTTTTCAGTAATCTTTCCCTGATAACTCTCAACACTTCCTGCACTTTCCGAACTTATAATACTTTTATAAAATTGATTTGTAATATCTGTTCCCAAACGATATACAGCTTTCAGTTTATTAGTAATATCATAACTTATCGATCCCATTGTCAATGTATGGTTTACATAATCATTGATCGGGTTGTTTTCAGCTCTCCAGTATGGATTTTCAGGATTATTCCATTCATTTCCTTCAGATCTTGGAATCAGCCACTTTTTAGAACCGTCAGGATAATAATATTCTGACATATTATTGTTTAAGGGCCAGTTGTAAACATTATACATTCTGCCCAATCCACCTCTACGATTATGCGATCTGATGAGATTGGAAGAAATATTCATGGAAATCCTATCATTCAATTTAGTTGATCCTTTCAATAATAATCCATATCTGGTATATTCTTCTCCGGGGAAAATACCTTCCTGTGTAAGGTAGTTTGAAGAAATATAGACATTTGCCTTTTCGCTTCCGGTAGAAACCGACAGATCATACTTTTGTTTTAAACCGGTTTTAAGAAAATCACCTATATTATCATATATGGTATCAAATGGAGTCAATAACGGTCCCCATGATGAACGTGATTCCGGGTCATAAATACCTCTATAACCTTGCTTATAACTTTGTTGTCTGGAGGGAAGCCTTACTGCGTCTTCAGCAGCAAAACCAGTGGAAAAATTAATATTTGTCACTCCTGACTTTCCCGATTTAGTAGTGATAATTATAGCACCATTGGCAGCTTCCAATCCATAAAGAGCAGCAGCTGTAGGTCCTTTAAGTACTGTCACAGATTCGATATCATTTGAATTAATGTCCATAGCCCTGTTACCTCCATTGAAAGAAGCCGAATTATCGATTGGAATTCCGTCAACCACAAAAAGAGGTTGATTATTGACCGCGTCACTTACAGAGTTAGCACCTCTGATCAGTATTTGACTACTTGCACCCGGTGTTCCGCTGGAATTTGTTACTAATACTCCTGCTATTTTACCGTTTAGGGAATTTACAATGTTTTCCTGCTTAGATTTTTCAATATCATCGCTTTTTACTTCCTGGATAGCATAGTTTAGTGCTTTTTTCTCTTTTTTTATACCGAGAGCTGTGATCACTACTTCTGACAATTGCTCGGATTTAATTTCCAGTTTCACATCAATTTTTGTTTTGCCATCAACCTTTACGTATAAATCATTATATCCGAGATATGAAAATTTTAAAACAGGATTTTTATATCCACCGACATCAATTTTGTAATAACCGTTAAAATCGGTAATAGTTCCCTTTGTTGTGCCTTTGATCATCACGCTTGCACCGATAATTGTTTCTCCGTTAGTCGCATCAGTGACCACTCCTTCCACCATGTGAGACTGGCTGAAAATATAGGCCGGAACTAAGAAAAGTATTAAGAAAATCAGACTTTTAAATTTTGAGTTCATTTGCATATTTATTTTATAAAAACAAATTCATTAAGCTAATTAACAAAAATAATATTTAAGATCATTATTTGTTAATAAGATTGAAGATTTTATTTAATTTAAATTATATGTAAATATGAATAAAATACTATAACTCGATTTTTCAGAATAAACGGTCTTTTTTACCACTGTTTTCCTTAGCGTTCCTTAGCGTATCCTCAGCGATCCTTAGCGGGAAAACAAACATGATTTCTAATTTCATTAATACTACCTTATATCTCTTGGCAAGAGTGTAAAGGTAACGCAGCGTTTCGCAAAGGATATATTTGGATAATGAATAAATTAATGTATATTTGTTGCAATTAATTAAAACATTATAAACATGAAACGATTATTGATTTTATTCTCAGTAATATTTATTGTCGGAACACTTCATTCATCAACTACCGGTGAAATACCAAAAAATGATTCAAAAAAAACCATAGTTCTTGTAAATCCCGGGGTTTTTTATTTGAAATCCATAACTTATATGACCGATAATGGCATAATTCCGGCTAAAAACATCGAATATCTTGCTGTATTTTACACAAAAAGTGAAGTAAAAATATCTGCAGCAAAAGCATTTGTCAGACAAAATAACATTGACTACATAAAATTTAAGGAAGTATATGGTGATCTTGATAAAAATAATATTTATAAAACAAATATGTGCTCACAGGATTTCTATGATATTTTCAAGAGTTCGGATGGCATTATCTTTTTTGGAGGATGGGACATTCCCCCTGTATTTTACGGAGAAAAAACAGAATTGACAGTTGGAATACGTACTCCTAACAGGCATTTATTTGAATTGAGTTTTCTGTTTCACTTATTGGGTGGTAATCAGGATCTGGCTTACAGGGCATTTTTAGAAGAAAAACCCTATTATCCTGTTTTGGGAATATGCCTCGGTATGCAAACAATGAATGTTGCGACCGGTGGCGATATGTATCAGGATATACCGGCGGATATTTACGGAATAAAATACATCGAAGATATTCTGAAACTGGATCCTGATCAACAGCATCGAAATTATAATAAAAACCTATATCCTTTGGATGAAATAGACAACCATAGTTTTCATCATGTAAATATCACAAACTTTGATCTAAGAAAAAAATGGAAATTGCCTTTGAAATTTAACCCGTTGGTTGCAAGCAGTCACCATCAGGCTGTCAGGGTTCTTGGAAAAGATATGGTAATTGCTGCGACATCTATGGATAGTAAAGTTGTTGAAGCATTAGTACATAAAAAATTTCCAAATGTTATCGGAGTTCAATTTCATCCAGAGTTTTATACGCTACATGATCCTGATTCAAAAAAGATAAAATTCTATCCAATGGAAAAAGAATTGGTAACCGAACATGAAATATTGATCAAAAATAAAAGTTACCGTTTTCATCTTAATTTTTGGGCTTCTTTTATAGATTCCGTTGTTAATAAATTGTGATTTTCATCATGATTATCCTGTTTTTATTATTAAATATCATAACATGAAGATAAGTGGTTTTACAATGGGTAAAAATGTCAGCAAACTTTATTATCCCATAAAAGAAAGTATTGAATCTATTTTGCCAATAGTTGATGAATTTGTTGTTGCTTTGGGTGATAATGATGAAGATGATAATACTTTGGAACTGATAGAGAGCATCAATTCGGATAAAATAAAGATCATTCGTACTGTTTGGGATATTGAGAAGTATCCGAGGGGAATGGAAAATGCACATCAAACCGACATAGCAAAAAGTGCATGTTCAGGGGATTGGTTGTTTTACTTGCAGGCAGATGAAGTGGTGCATGAAAAATATCTGGATCATATAGTTGAGCAGTGTCATAGATATCTTGATGATGATGAAGTAGAAGGCTTTTTGTTTAATTATTTGCATTTTTTCGGAGATTATGAGCATTATAATAATCATCATGGATGGTACCCCGAAGAAATAAGAATAATACGAAACGATCCCGAAATACATTCATATATTTCTGCCCAGTCTTTTAGAAGAATTCCGGGTTTTGACGGTTTGCATTATCGACAAAAAGAAGGAACTCATAAGTTGAAAGTTGTGAAACTTGATGCATATATCTATCACTATGGCTGGGTAAGACCACCTGAATATATGAGAGCAAAGATCAAATCCCTTGATACAATTCATATGGGTAAGAAAAAAGTATCGGAATTGTATAAAAAAAGCCGAAAGGCATTGGAATTTGATTATGGAAATATGAATTTATTTAAGAAATTTAAGGGAACTCATCCCAAGGTAATGGAAAATTTTATTTCACAATTCAATTGGGGGGATAAACTTCACTTTGAAAAAGATTATAAGCCTCAAAGATTTAAACTTAAACATGAGAAAATAAAAAACAGGATATTAACTTTTATTGAACAAAAACTTCTTGGAGGCAAACAATTATTTGCATATTCAAACTGGATAAAACTGAAGAAATAATTTATTTTACAAGTTTTAGTTGTTTCAACCCATAGATAAACAATCCTATGGCTATGATAATAAGTACGATTTTACCCGCTGTGGCAAAAAATAAATTATCAATTATGTCATTCAGTGTGATTATCACTCCTTTTTCTCCCAAAATAATACTGAGTATCAAAGAAACCGATAGTATAAGATAAAGCAATCCTTTTATCAACTCTGCAAACAATAATAGTTTAGAACTTTTATGTTCTGCTTTGCCGGAGATCGATTCTGCATTGGTCGATTTTCCTTTTTTTAGATTTTTTAGTTTTTGCTTTTCTCTTTTTTTGAGAAATTTTAATTCTTCTTTTCTTCTTTTTTTTAAACTTTTATCCATTTGGGTTTTATTTTAATAAACTGATTGATATAAAATTATAACTTTTTTGAAAAAGAATTTATTTTATAACTATCAAATCCCATAGATTTTACTTTATTTTACCCCCAAACTTAATTTGATATCTCAATGAGGGCAGAATGGGGAATGTGGTTTTATTTACCGTTATATTTTCATCGTTAAACAAATCTACGTATTCATAAGAAAAATAGGCGTTTTTTCTATTATAAATATTTGTAACACCAATTGATAACGACTGTTTATATTTTATACCCCAGTTAATATCAAATTTAGCATTTAAACTGTGATAATCGGGTAATCTTTCTGCATTTATTGCACTGGCAATACCTTCTGAACCATCTTCTGCTTCTGCACCAAACCAATAATCATTTACCAATGGATTGAATTTAAATGAACTTTTATACTTGGTATATGGTGTACCCGTATGCCAATTCCATCCCAGAGTAAATTTGGAGTTTGGTGTGATATTTATTGAAAAATCAACTCTTAAATTATGAGGCTGATCATAAATAAATAAAAATTCCTCTCCTTGGTTAACTCCCTCGAATTGTCTGCTTGAATTCATAAAAGTATATTGTATGGAAGAATATATTTTTGGTGATTTATAGGATAATTCCATTTCTACACCATAGCTTTTGCCCTCTCCGACACTTACCTCATCCTCCCAAAAAGAAGGATTGTTATCAGCAATAAGCGGAAGACTGGCTTCATCATAATATTGTATTAATCCGGTCATTTTTTTGTAATATGCACCAATAATCGAAGTCCAGTATTTTTTCCATTTTTTTTCTATCCGGGCAGAATATATATAGCTGTTCTTAGGAGCTATTATTTGATTTGAAGGCACCCAAATATCTGTTGGCAATCCTCCTCCGGAAGATGTCAATACGTGGAGATTTTGAGTCATTTTACTGAAGCTAAAATTGCAATGGGTTGTATTATTAAGTTTCCAATCCAACGATATTCTCGGTTGTATGGAATTGTGGTTAAATCCTCTGTGGTTGAAAAAAGAATTGTGAAAACCGATATTAAACACTATATTTTTCAATACGATTATTCTGTCTTCAATATATAGATTCAATTCCTTTGCAAAAAATGAAACAGGATCAAAAACAGCATTTGAAACTCTTAAACGATCCAAATTTTGACTATTTGGATATTCAAGATTTCTATTGTCCTGAAAAAGTTTTGTTTCAAAGTTGCGGGAAAGAAATCCTATCCCAAAATTCAGTTTGTTGTGAATATTCCAATAAAGATTGAAGTCCAATTTTATATTGCTATCTGTTATTTTTGAAATAAAATCGCTCTGATAAAAATCTTGAAATGTGGAATCTACATCGCGATATAAGCTGAATTGATCTAAATGACCTTGGTAATTGTATTGGCTGTGAGTAGCAGTAAGGTTTCCAAATAGAATATTACCGAAAATGTGATTCCATCTTAATGAAACAAGTGAATTACCCCATATTAGTTTTTGATTTTGACTTTCGATAAGACCAAAATCATATTCTGTTGTATCTGAATAGGTCGTTTCATCGCGATAATAATCATTCCCTTTATATCCGCTAATGTAAATTCGATCTCTTGAAGTAATTACCGAATGG
>JALVEG010000598.1 GCA_027031145.1 Saprospiraceae bacterium
ACTTCAATTTCATCTCTCCAAAATTAACAATTAATGCCACTAATATAGGTTTTTTTATGCCACTAATGCACTAATACTTCTCTTTCGTGCATTCATGGCTATCTTAACTTCAATTTCATCTCTCCAAAATTAACAATTAATGCCACTAATATAGGTTTTTTTATGCCACTAATGCACTAATACTTCTCTTTCGTGCATTCGTGGCTATTTAAACTTAAGTTTCATCTCCCCAAAATTAACAATTAATGCCACTAATATAGGTTTTTTCTTATGCCACTAATGCACTAATATTTCTCATTCGTGTATTCGTGGCTATTTTAATACACAATCCTTTTATATTTCAGTTTCATCTCTCCAAAATTAACAATTAATGCTAATTTATTATTTGATACTTTAAGATAATTGATTGCTCTTGCAACAAATTCGTCCGTAATCCCACTAACAGCTTTAACTTCAAGTATTATTTTATCAAAAACCACAAAATCAGCAAAAAATTTATGCGGTAAAATAATATTCTTATAATTAACTACATACATTTTTTCTCTTTCAAATGGTATGTGAGCTTTTCTGAATTCCCATTCCAAAGCATCTTTATAAACAATTTCCAGAAAACCAGGGCCAAGATTATTATGAACTTCCATGCACATACCAATAATATCAAAACTTTCATCTTTGTAAATTAATTTATGCATAGGTGTAATTTTAAGAGTTTAAATAATAAGTATAACTATTTTTATTTTTATGCCACTAATGCACTAATATTTTTTATTCGTGCATTCGTGGCTGTTTTAATATACAATCCTTTTATATTTCAATTTCATTTCTCCAAAATTAACAATTAAATGGTTCTTGAAATTGTTTTTTGAAAAAAATCAAAAAATAATAAGTGATAAATGTATATTTATTAATTTTCCTCATATTTGCAAATACGATGAAGAATAAAAAGGAAATAGCTGTTTTTGTTTCGTCCGGTATAGGCAATGCAGTAATGCTTGTACCTGTTATGAGATTGGCACAAAAGCAATGGAGGAGAGTAACAATTATTCTTAATTCACCGTTTATTTCTCCTGAATTTTTAAAATTCAATAACTTTCCTGCTGATGAAATTATTGATTTACGAAAAAAAAATCACTTTTCTTTTACCATAAATAATATTAATCGATTTGATGAAGCTTATCTTGATTATAGCAGTTCTTCAATAAAAAATATGTTTCTTGCTTCATTTATCTCAAAAAAAGCTTTTGTATATCGAAAAAACAAAATCCAAATTCCGGGAATTGATTTTTTACCACTACTTGTCAATACACATGCTACAGTATTGCATGCCAAAATGATAAATGATTCAATAAATGAAGAAAATTTCCAATTGGAATTAATGCAATTGAAATCACATGGGAGAATACCTGCAATAATAAAGGAAATCAGGAATACAGCAAAGAAGATTATTACTATACAAATGTCATCGGGAAATAATAAAACAAAATTCAAGGATTGGCCTGTTGATTATTGGATTGACTTTTTAAACCGGTTACTATTAAAATATCCCGATTTTGGTATCATCTTGCTTGGTGATGAAAATGAAGTTCATCTTGGTAACCAAGTATTGAAAAAAATCAAAAATAACAGGTTGATATCTATGATCGGGAAAACAACTCTCAGGGAAGCAGGTGATATTTTATATAATTCCGATCTATATATCGGTTTGGATAGTGGTTTTATGCATCTTGCTGTTGCCTATGATATTCCGACACTTACTATTTTAGGAGCATCCAATGAACAATTCATAGGATATCATAAATTTAATCCTAAAAAACATTTTGTTATAAATAAAGATCTTTCATGTCGTCCATGTCATGGGTGGATAGGGACTAATACATCCAGAGTTACCAATCCATACAATTGTCCCGATTTTAAATGTTTAAACGACTTATTACCTGAAGAGGTATTTAATAAATTTGAGGATTTTATATCAAATATTAGTGTTTAATTATGAAAACAGCAGGGAAACTCTATATAATAGGATTAATTATCCATTTACTATACAATGTTGTTATTATTTCAACAGATAATGTTATTTCTCATTGCTGGCATGTAGACAATGGAAATTTAACGGAAATCATCAATATGCATAATTCAGATTCTAGAAGCTATATTGAATCAGCTGATGGTTATATCAAAGAGGGGGTTTTTAGCTACAAAAATATGCCGGATTATCACCGAACAATCGGTTATCCTCTTATTATAGCTATATTTAAAATGATTTCGTGGAAATACTGGTATATATTATTGACAATATTTCAGACATTTGTTGGAACTCTTATATATCCATTAAGTTTTTTGATAGGAAAGATTTTTTTACCAAAAGATGATAAAAAAATTTTTTATTCAATAATAACGATGATGTTATTGGGTGGATATTTCACTAAAAGTCTATATGTGCTATCAGACATGACTTTTTCTGTATTCTTTTTATCAGGTGTTTATTTTAGTTTGCTTTCTACCACAAAAAGAAATGATATTCTCATTATTATCTTAGGTTTTATCTTGATAACTTTTGCTGCATTAATCCGACCGGTTTTAATCCTTTATCCCATAGTACATTTTCTTATTCTCTTATATATTTCAAAATATTATAAAACTTGGAACTATCAAAAAACAAAGTTAAAAGTCATCTTATCTGCTTTACTCCTTATTTTATCAGTAAATATTTCATCTGTCAGGATTTATCATTATTATAAAAATATATCTCCTACGGATATATTGGGAATAAACATGTTTGACTATACAGTAAAAAATGTAATGATAAAAGAAAACCAATTACCAAAATATATAAAACTCGAAAAAGATATAAATAAGGAAAGAAACTGGCTCATAAAAGATAAAAAAAGAAAGAATATTTTTTTTAATACATTTAAAGAATATCCGGTCACAACTATAATGTTTTGGATAAAAAGAGGAGCATTTGTTCATTTATTTTATCCCCATTATATGCAAATCGGTGAGATATACGGATACTTCAATAAAGAAAAAACAGGTAGGAACAAACCGATGACAAAATCGGTTTTTATGCAGATTGTGTTATATCTATTTGCAGTTGTCAATTTTATAATATTCCTGTTTTTTGCTTTGTATTTGTTTGAGCAGTTGGTTTACTATAAGCAAATATTGTTTTTTATAACAATACTGTTTATGGTATTTTTTGTTTTGGGACCTTCCTTTTTGGCTCCTACAAGTCCGAGGATGAGACTGCCGGTAGAACCTTTTATTTTTATATTTGCTTTTAAATATTTATTTCAAAATTTTTCATTAAAATTTATTGTTTTAAATTAAACTTTTTGATATAACCATAGTCATATAAACGTACAAAAAACAAAGATGAAAATAACTGATGAGCAAATAATCACATTGATAAAAAATGATGAAACTCTGAATGCAGGTTTCAGGATGTTGATGGATGCTTATCAACAAAGATTGTATCACCATATTCGTTCGATGGTAGGAAACCATGATGATACGGATGATGTGTTGCAGAATACATTTATCAAAGTATTTAAAAATATCAGAAATTTTGAGGGAAGATCAAAATTATTCACCTGGCTTTATAGGATAGCAACTAATGAAGCGACGACTTTTTTGAAAAAGAATATGAGGAAAAACAGTTTTATGGAGAGTAGTGAAATGGGTGATTATACGGATTCCATAAAAGCCGATGAAAGTTCAAACGGTGAATTTGTAAAGGAAATGCTTAAAAAAGCATTGGAAGAACTTCCTCCGAAACAAAAAGCGATATTCAGTCTAAGGTACTTTGAAGAAATGAATTATAATGATATGTCCGAAGTAATGGGAACTTCTGTAGGAGCACTGAAAGCTTCATATCATCATGCGGTAAAAAAAATTGAGAATTATATAAAACAGGTTGCTGTTTATCAATAAAATCTTTTAAAATGAAAGAAGAAATATATAAAGAACTTGAAAATCTGGATTCTGCATTAACAAAATATAAAAAAGACGATATTTATAATACGTCCGGTAAGTATTTTGATGAAATGCAAAAATCAGTGTTAAACAAGTTGGAAAAAGAAGAAAAATCATCAAAAATCGTTTCGTTTGGGATCAATAAATGGATGATGGGTATCGCTGCATCACTGGTGATTCTGGTAGCAGCTATCTTTGCTATCAATCAAAGTTCCGCGTCATCAGACCAATTAGCAAATAATGAAATTATAGAATACCTGAGTATTTATGTTGATGATATTGATGAAACAGATTTTGCAAGATATTTAACCGAAGAAGATTTTTCCCTTGCTGAAGAAACAACGATTAATCCGGATGATATAGAAAAATATCTGGAAGAAAATATTGATGATATTAATGAAGAAGATTTACAACAATTATTTTAAACAAAAAATTAATAAAAATTATGAAGTACGTATTAATTATGATCTCGATGCTGTTCACAACAGGAATAGCAATTAGTCAGGATCCAATGGATGGTATGCCGCCGCCAAATAAAAGAATAGCGGCAAAAATCGAAGCGCAAAAAGCAGCAGTATTCACTCGTGTTTTGGAATTAACTCCTGAAGAAGCGCAAAAATTCTGGCCTCTTTACAACGAATACAGTGCAAAAGAAAGAGCGCTAAGACCAGATTTTAAGAAAAGGCCAAAAGATCTTTCTGAGGAAGAAGCAAATGAAATGATCAATAGTTTTTTCGATAATGAACAAAAAAGACTTAATCTGACAAAGAACTATTATGAAAAATTCAAAATGATCCTTCCTGCAAAGAAACTTGTGAAATTGCATTTTGCCGAAAGGAGATTTAAAGAAGAATTGCTAAAAAGGATGAAGGAAAGACGGGATAAGAGAAGAAGAAGGTGATTTGATCCTTGTGATAAAAAAAGAGGTCAACCTGTTTAAGTTAACCTCTTTTTTTATTGGTTTTTCTTCATGTTTCATAAAAAAAGTACGCTGAAGCGCACTATACAAATATGGCGTGTTACATATTAGCCCCCAAATAAATTTGTGGGTTAATCTTATGAGAGGGTTGTTTTTGGAGGAGAAATTTAGGACTCAAAATCACGACTGGAAGGAGTGATTTTGAAGCTGGTTAGAAATATGAAATAGTATTTTTTGTTCTGTGTTTCTTGTTTGTTGTTTTTGGAAGGGGGATTGATGTAGATTGGAATGATGGAATATTGGAATATTGGAATATTGGAATGGTGGAATGATGTTTTTTGGGCACAGCCGCCCCGCTGATGAAATATTCATAACTGAATTTCAAAATAATCGTTATTGCTTTTTTCGCATAGCTACCCCCTCTGGCATCCCGCAAAAGCACTACACTCCCCCTTGTAATTTTTCTCCACTTTGTTACGAAAAATGACAGGGGGAAGTAGCAACCCCCAGTGAAATACTTCGTTGATTTCACGGGGTAAACCGCAAAGGCAGGGTTAAGAAAAAAGGCAGGTTATTCATTGAAGTGGGAAGGTGCGGGTTGGCAGCGCTGCAGAAAACTAACAAAAATATTCTTTTCTTTTCTTTGCACAGCCGCCCCCTCTGCCCACCCACAAATGCTCTACGCTCCCCCTTGTAGTTTTACTTCACTGCGTTACGTAAAACTACAGGGGGAGGTGGCAACCCGCACATTTCCCGCAAATGGTAATGTTTCAAAACGAAATATGTGGTGAAAGGAGAAGGGGAGAAAGATGGTGCTTAATCGTTTGTGGTAATGTTTGGATTATACTGGTTAATTTTGTTTGAAGGAGGAAATTTAGGACTCGAAAGCACGACGAAAGGAGTGATTTTGAAGCCGGAGTTTGAAACTTGAATAGGGTTTAGTTTTGTTTGGTGGGATTTTGTGGAGCTGGTAAAGAGGTCGGGAGACCCCTGTACATTTTCATTACAGGGCAGTCCCTGTGAAATAAATATTCAATTTAGGCAAAGCCTATTTCACAGGGCAGGCTTTTGCGAGGTGGGTGGTTCAAGGGAAGGATATAGGTGGTGTTTGGTGTTATTTTAAAATAAGCGAGGTCGGAGACACTCGCTTATCAGGGAGAATAAAAAAACCACGATAGTGGTTTAATTTGAATAGCCCCGTATGAAATGCGGGGTAAACGAAAGAGGGGGAAATGAACGCCGATAGGTGTTCAATTTAAAAAGGATTATTGGTAAATTGTATGTGAAATGACGGAATGTTTTTTTTAGGCACAGCCGCCCCCTCTGCCCACCCACAAAAGCACTGCGCTCCCCCTTATGTTTTTCTTCCATTGCATTCCAGAAAAAAATAGGGGGAAGTAGCATCCCGCACATTTCCCACTTCGACTAAATCACCGGTTATTTCATTGAAAACTACCATAACTGACCAAGCGCCAGACTCCCTTTCCTTTTTCGTTTTATCCTCATCCCCCTGCCCCTTCTCCTTTTTTAAGATCGCAGTTTCAAAACGAAATATGTGGTGAAAGGAGAAGGGGAGAAAGATGGTGCTTAATCGTTTGTGGTAATGTTTGGATTGTATTGATTGATTTTGTTTGAAGGGGGAATTAATCCCCCGCTGCTTGCCCCGTGAAACTAACGGAGTGTTTCATCGGGGGAGGG
Source organism: Saprospiraceae bacterium (assembly GCA_027031145.1). Classification (GTDB taxonomy): domain Bacteria; phylum Bacteroidota; class Bacteroidia; order Chitinophagales; family Saprospiraceae; genus JADJGA01. The sequence continues at coordinate 6,593 of JALVEG010000598.1, forward strand.
GGACAAAGGGGGTGGAAAAGTACCAGAATAATGGAATGGTGGAATGTTACAGGTTTCATGTTGTTTTTGTAAAACCGTAAGTTAGGACTCGAAAGCACGACGAAAGGAGTGCTTTCGAAGCCGGAGTTTGAAACCTGAATAGGGTTTAGTTTTGTTTGGTGGGATTTTGTGGAGCTGGCAAAGAGGTCGGGAGACCCCTGTACATTTTCATTACAGGGCAGTCCCTGTGAAATAAATATTCAATTTAGGCAAAGCCTATTTCACAGGGCAGGCTTTTGCGAGGTGGGTGGTTCAAGGGAAGGATAT
>JALVEG010000599.1 GCA_027031145.1 Saprospiraceae bacterium
CCATTGAAAGCCTCTTCCTTGGTAGTTGATATAAGCATAGTAGACTGCAAACCAAAACCAACTTCTTTGTGAGGTAAATATACTGTACCTGAAAACGATTCTCCTAGTCCCGTGGGAGGAGTAGTAATATCTTTGTTCCAATCAAGATTATCATAAGAAAATTGTCTGTCCATGTGATATGATAAACCCCCGCCAAAACCTTGTATTTTTAGTGGTATCGGTGTCAAAGGAATGCCCATATTAAGATTTGCCAAAGCATCTACAAAGAAATATTTGTATTTATCATCTCCCTCTCCTATGCTACCAAATTGTCCCACTGCACTAAGAGTTGCATTTATTTTAGCAAACTGCACTTCCAATGCTCCTCTAAAACCGGTACCGTAATCTACCTGTGTACCGTTTATAGTCACAGTACTATTAGTGCCGTCATACTTTTTTATATATCCGAATATTTTTTTTACTCCCGGAAAAGAACCCGTTACCAAAAGTTCTCTAAAATCAAATCCTGCAAAATCCCAATTCATTATCCCATCATCAATATTCCTTTTCCCTTTTATTCCAAATCCCCCAACTGCTTTTACTCCGGTAGAATCTTTTGTTAGTGCCAGTGTCAAATCGATATTCAATGCGATATTTCCATTATTATTGGAAGTAGTATCCGAATCGTCCGTCCATTTATACGGATGTATATTTTTTACAAAAACACCGAACCCGTTATATGTCCCGCCTATACTATTGGATACATGCCACGTACCCGGTGAAAAATACGGGTCTTCCGTTGACAGTTCAAAATCCTTAAATGTCACCTTTGGTAAATCAATATGAATCCCTGTCGGATCCTTACTGTTCACAAGAGAATCTATAACACTTAATTGTCCGCTTAATGTAGCTTTTGCTTTAAATTTTCCTGCAAAATACTCTGCTTCTACCTTGCAATTATTTGCCAAGTTAACCTCTGCGCAAAACATATTGAACTTGGTTTTACTTGGCGGAGGATTAATACTGAATAAATAATGATTTTCAGGAAAAACAGAAGCTGAATAATCCAAATTGTCATCTTTCATAATAGGGATATTCAACTTACCTCCAAATCCTCCCCCTCTAATATGATTTTGTACAAATACCATTTGAATATTATCGACTGAAAATTTCCATCCCCCCATGCTTCCTTCATCAAATGGTAAAACATTATTTCCTTCAATTACACCGGTAAAACCATTACCATCAATTATTGCTTCAGATATTTGCACCGAAATATTCTTTGTACTATCTTTTGACCATGATTTAGGTAAATAAGCAGTTAAGTCTTTTATATAAACTCCACGCCATTGAGGTGTTAAATTTACACTATTGACATAAGGCCCTGTATAATTCCCAGGTAATGAAAAAGATGGGGTATATGTATCCGACATATCTATTGTCAAATGCGAAAGATTCCACTTTATATCTTCATAACCGGTAACTGCAAATGGTGTTTCGCTATTGATGTCTATGACAGTTTGCAGCCAATCGGAAAAATTCGCATTTATATGAACCTTAAATCTTTCATCTTGCGGCAATGGATTTAAATCGGTATCAAGAGGTGTAATATAGTTTCTACATATTTCCAATTCGGCAGATAAATTGAACGCTTTAAAACCATTG
>JALVEG010000600.1 GCA_027031145.1 Saprospiraceae bacterium
ATCAGAAATAAGTACCGGTAAAATTTTAGCTGTCAGAGAACTTCCCGATCTTCCAGAAAATTATTATTTTGATAACGATTATTTAAAATCACTATTTGAAGAAAACGGTCTGTTTAACAATAAAATCGAAGAGGTTTCCGTAGCTATTTTAAGTCCTGATTTTTCACTTGTTCCTGAAAATCTATATAAAGAAAGTATAAAATTAGAACTTTTTGCCGGTGTATCCATCAAGCAATATGAAAAAGAATATGAAATTGTTAAAAACCATATAAACGAACTGGAATCGTATAATCTATTCCTTGTTCCAAAGCAATTGAAAAAGTTTTTGGACAGTCATTATAAGAATGTAAGCTATTATCACGCAAATGATATTTTTCTTTCAAAATATGATTTTATCGATTCCTATGATAATACATTGATGGTAAATTTAAATGATAAATACCTTCAAACAGCTATATTTAAAGGAGGTAATTTTACACAAACCAATGTATATTCAGCAAAAACAAAAGAAGATGTCTTGTATTATATCGTAGCAAATCTATCGAATAGTGCCATTCCCATGAATAAAGCAAATGTTGTATTATCAGGAAGAATAGAGGAGAATTCTTCTGTTTACAATTTATTATATGAACATATAAAAAATATCTCTTTTGTTAAGGGTATTCCCCGCTTGTCTTTTTCAAATATCTTTCTCGGCAAACCCAAACACTTATTTTTTGATCTTTATGCCCTTTCACAATGCGAATAATCAGTGGCAAATACAAGGGAAGAAGATTCAATCCTCCTTTAAAAAAATGCCAAACCCGGCCGACAATGGATATGGCAAAAGAGGGATTATTCAATATTCTTGCCAACCAGATAGATTTTGAGGATATAGCCGTACTTGATCTTTTCGGAGGAACAGGAAGTATTTCACTTGAATTTTTATCAAGAGGATGTTCTGATGTTACCTATGTTGACAAATCATATATCTGCAACCGTTTTATAAATGACATAAAAGAATATCTCTCCATCGAACAGGAATTTAAAATAATCAAAGCAGATATTTTAATGTTCCTCGAAAGAAATATCAATAAATACGACCTTATTTTCGCAGATCCTCCCTATGATTATAAGGTTACAGAAGAATTGGTAGCAAAAATTTTTAATAAAGGCATCTTGACCTCAAACGGCGTCTTTATACTGGAACATGACAAAAGATATGATTTCTCAGATCATCCTCATTTCCAAAATACAAGAAAATACGGAACCAATATTTTTAGCTGGTTTGGGTAGTAAATATCAGTCACCATACATAAATCCAAATTTATTATTTTAAAAAATCAATAAAAACACTTGTATTATTGCATTTTTTTATTTATTTTTGAAATTAATTGCAGCGTATTAATAACTGATATCATCTTAATTTTGATAACTTTATTTCTTCAATTAAAATTTTATTTACTATGAAAATGTGCAATGTTTTGTTTATCAAGGATTTACCCCCCCCCAACACGTAAATTCAAGAACAGATGGTTAAGTAACGGTCTTAACCAAATTAACAAATGTAAAAATTATCTAAAAATCATTTTACTGATTTTTTTGATAACCGGTTTTGGATACAATGTCAACGCACAAAAGAATACAGAAGAACGTAAAC
>JALVEG010000601.1 GCA_027031145.1 Saprospiraceae bacterium
TTTTAAAGATCAAAAAGTATTAGTAAGGGTAGATTTTAATGTGCCTTTGACTCCAGATAATAAAGTGGCTGATAATACCCGTATTTTAAAAACCTTGCCTACGTTGAATTATATTTTGGACAATGGTGGTGCTTTGATACTGATGTCTCATCTCGGAAGACCTTTAAGAAAATTGGATGCTGACGGTAATATCCAAAAAGAAAAATATTCATTAAAAAATATAATCCCCGAACTTGAAAAACTTTTGGGAAAGAAAGTAGAATTTGCTTCAGATTGTATCGGAAAAGAAGCTGAAGAAAAAGCAAAGAACTTAAAACCGGGTGAAGTTTTGCTATTGGAGAATCTTCGTTTTCATAAAGAGGAAACAGAAGGGGATGAAGAATTTGCAAAAAAACTTGCTTCTCTTGGTACTTATTATGTATTCAATGCATTCGGTACAGCTCACAGAAAACATGCTTCAACATATACAATATCAAAATTCTTTGACAAAGACCATAAAGATATTGGGTTTTTGGTACAAGCGGAACTGGAAAATGCCAATAAATTATTAGATAACCCTCAAAGACCTTATACTTCAATTATAGGAGGAGCTAAAGTATCTGACAAGATCAAATTGCTTGATAAATTGATAGAAATTTCCGACAATATCCTTATCGGTGGAGGAATGGCATATACTTTCATAAAAGCATTAGGTGGTGATATCGGATTATCGCTTTTTGAAGCTGATTATGTACAAACAGCAATGGATATTATGGAAAAAGCCAAGAAGAACGGAGTAAATTTACTATTGCCGGAAGATTCTTTGATTTCAGATCGCTTTTCGGAGTCAGGTAATACCAAAATAGTGGACAGTATGAAAATTCCTGATGAATGGATGGCTTTGGATATAGGACCAAAAGCAATAGAAAAATATTCCACAGTTATTCTTGATTCCAAAAGTATAATGTGGAACGGACCTCTTGGAGTATTTGAAATGGAAAAATTTTCCAAGGGTACTTTCAAAATAGCGGAAGCAATTGCTAAATCCACTGAAAACGGAGCTTTCTCATTAATCGGAGGAGGTGATTCAGTATCGGCAATCAACAAATCAGGATTGTCAGATAAAGTAAGTTTTATTTCCACCGGTGGAGGGGCAATGCTGAAATATATAGAGAGTAAATCCCTTCCTTGTATAGATGCTATCAGAGAATAAATTTATTATGGTTTGCAGATTTCAAAAGTATCTTGCCTGAGTAGATGCTATTTATTTATTTGTTGTGCGGGGAACTAAACAAATTATCCAGTTCGGAAATGGCTCTTGAGGTCAGCGAAAAATGTATCTTTTTCCCTTGAACTTCAATTTGGCATTTGCGATTTTTTTTATTTACACGATGTAGTAAACTTAGATTGATAAAAACCGAACGGCTGATACGAAAAAAGTTATCTTTATTCAATTTATTAAAGACGTCTCCAAGATAACAACTTACAAATACTTTATCTCCGTTTTTGGTGAAGACATTAGCATAATTACCATCAGCTATACAATATGCTATATCATCCGGATTGATAAGGACAAAACCATTGATCGTTTTTAACTTTATTTGTTTATAATTGATTTTCTCAAAAAGCAACTTGGTTTTTTCAGATAAAATCTGGTCTTTCCTGTTGGATTTATATCTTTGAATAGTTTTAGCCAACTCAATCCTTTCCACAGGTTTCAATAGATAATCAAAGGCAGCATACTTAAATGCTTCTATTGCATATTTATTGAATGCAGTCACAAAAATTATACTAAAATCAAGCTCATATTTATTCACTTCCTGTATAAAATCAAATCCTGATTTTACAGGCATTTCAATATCTAAAAATATTATATCCGGTTTCAGCAAGAGAGTTTTTTCTAATGCTTCCTCACCATTTTTTGCTTCACCAACAATTTTTATTTCATCGAAATCAGAAAGCAGCAATGACAATACTTCTCGTGCTTCTGTTTCATCATCTACTATCAAAGCTTTATAATTCATGTTTTAACTTTTTAGTTTTCTTAGTATTTACAAAAAATATACTGATTATTTTGATATAAAAATATGTTCTATGACTTTAGTACCAACAGCATTTCCTCCATCATCATACAAGTCAATAATCTCAAATTTCACTTTATTTTTATGTATCTTTTCATATAAGCTAAACATTTCATTCGCAATTTTAATTCCTCTGCCTGTTCCAAAATTATTCATTTGGGAAGCTTTCTCTCTTCCGATACCATTATCGATAATTTCAATTATTATTTCATTGTCATGTTTATTAATATTTATTGTAATCAATCCTTCCTTTTCTTTAGTTTTTAATCCGTGTTTTATTGCATTTTCAACAAATATTTCCACACACATTCGAGGTACAGGGATACTCAAATCTACATCATCACCTATATTTATTTTATAATCAAATACTCCTTTAAAGCGAAATTTTTGTAGGAAAAGATATTTTTCTATTTGATCCAATTCTTCTTTTAGATCTATGGAAATATTATCAGAATTTTCGATAGTATGTCTAATCAAAGAAGTGAAATTTGTAAACAAATCATAAGCGTTTTGTTTCTCCTCTTTCAAGATCACACTTCCTATTGAATTCAGAGTGTTAAAAATAAAATGAGGATTCAATTGGTTTTTTAAAGTAATCAATCTCAGTTCCATTATTTTTTTATCATATTCCAATTTTATCCTGGTTTTTTCTTTTTCAGCTTTGATCTTTATCGCTTTTTCTCTTTGTCTGTAGTAAAAATATCCCAACAATAGCAAAAGAAACAACAATAATGAAATAATCCCTATTGTAACATTCATTATTCTGTTTTTTTCAGCCTTTTCCCTGAATATATCTTTTTCTTTTTGCAATAGTGAAAGCTCCATATCCTTTTTCAGATTTTGGTATCTTGCTTCGGTTTCCAGTACGGCTTTGTATTTTTCTTCCGAAAAAATGCTGTCCCTTATTTCACTGTGTTTCTTGAAATAAAATAACGAGCGTTTAAAATCACCCTGTTGTTCATAACACTCCGAAAGGAGTTTGTACGTGGAGTTCAGATTGTAAAGAAAATCCATTTTGATCGAAATATCAAAACTGCGATTTGCATAATTGATAGCCTTGGGTATATTTTTCATTTTATAATACAAATCGGCTATCTCATACAAAACAAGACTTTCTGTTTCTTTATCATGTTGTTCTCTTGATACTCTGAGGGCTTTTTCATAATAGTCCAAAGCTCTGGTTAATTTGTTTTCGTTTTTATAAGATTCACCTATTTTGGAATAACATTCATCACTACCGTAACTAAAATTTAGAGTATTAAAAATATTGAGAGCATCAAGTAAATATTTTCTCGCCTGATTATTTTTTCCTTGGATCAAATAAATATCTCCCATAATGTAATAACATTCGGCAATTCTTTGTTTTTCACCTGTTCTTTTTGATATCTCCAAAGACTTGGTTACATATTTTAAAGCATTTGGATAATCTTTCTGAAGTTTGTAAATATTACCGATATTAAGCAACTCGACATTGGGTTTATATACTTTTGTTTTTTCTACAATTTCCAATGCATTGGTAAAAACATTTAAAGCATCTTTGTAGTTGTTCAATCCCATATAGACAACTCCCAGATTATTATATAAACTAGCTATCCAGGATGAATCTTTCTCTGTTTTTGCAATATCCAGTGCCTTAAGTTCATATTCCAATGCCTTCTTATACTTGCCTTGTTGTCTATAAACGATTCCTATCCCCTGATACACTTCCCCTTCAAAAATTTTGTTTTTAATTTTCTTGATATCAACAAGTGCTTGCTCAAAATAATCCAATGCTTGACGGTATTTAGCTTGTTTTCTCAATATTATTCCCGATTGTATCAAAGATTTGATTCTGTAATCTTGTATTGTTTTTTGCCGCTTATTGCTGCTTAGATTTTTCAGAAGATTTTCACTTCCGGAAATAATTTTTTGAAAATAAACAAGTCCTGAATCAGGATTAATTACGCTATATTCAGTAGCGATATCAAAAAGTATCGGCAATCTTTTTTCAATTGTTTTCGTTTTGAGCAAACTCGCTTTGAGGCTATCGATATTACTTGCATATATATCAATGGAAATGATAAAAAATGACAGAACAATTATAAAGTACTTTATGCCCGTTTTTATATGCACAATAGTAATGAGTTTTAATAATTGAAATTAATAATAATCTTGGTAGTAAACAAGTAAAACCGGTAAAATATACTAAATTTTATAATCAAAATTGATTATTCATGAAAAGTTACCGATTAATGCAATATTTTTCAGAAGAAATATGCAATCCCAAAGTATAATCTGTATGAATTTGCAGCCCATTCATCCTGATAATCATTCCCGTCTACTTTTATGGTATCAAATGACCCAAAACTATATTTCCCTCCTAACATCAACACCAAAGGCAATTGCAGGTGATATTTTATTCCGCCTCCAATGGAAATACCGTATCCTTCCATGTCCAGTTTCAAAAATTGTCCGGTATCCGTATCCACGGCATCCTGAATACTGGTTTGATACATTGCCGTAATTTCTGTAAACGGTCTGAATGCTTTGATTGTAGAGCCGAAATTGAATCTTGCTCCAAAGTCAAGATGATTGTATGGAAAAGCTTCAAATTCTTCCCACTCCGGATTGATTATTGAATGATTGTATTCCAAAAAAGCTTCAATCCATTCTGAGAAACCGTAACCGGCTTTTAATCCAAAGTGAAAACCACTTTCATTTTTGACATCAAGATCATCACAAATCCATCCGGTTATACCTGTGTGCAATTCCACTGAAAATCCTTTTGCCGTAGACTTCATTTCAAATATTCCCTGTGCGATAACATTGTAAGTACAAAGAAAAATAATAACGAAAACAGATAATAATTTTTTCATGTGTTTAAAATTTTATTGTTAAATCAATATTTAATAGTAAGATTTGTTTTAGCTGCTGTTTTAACTTTAAATTTTTGTCCTCTCCTGAAAGTTACATTTTTTCCTCTCTTTCCGACATACCTGAAAACCGCTTCTTTCAAAGGTACATGCGTGCCGTCAGGGGCTTCTATATACAGGGCTTCGATCTCAATAATACCTTTTTTCCTTCCTTTCCCTTTTTGTATTTCATTTACTTTACAATATACTTTTGCTCCTCTTGGGATTATTGTAATACTATTTTTTTCATAATCACTATCAACATATAGCCAAATATACCTGCCTTCCATAGCAATATCCCCTGAAGATATTTCTTTAGGAAGAGATATCACTATAGGGATATTTTTTCCGATAAAAGTATTTATAGTTTTATATTGCTTTTTTACTTTTACTTTCTCTTTTGGCTTTGCATTTTTTGTTTCTAGTCGATCATTATTGGTTTTATCGCCGGAATTGTCTTTTGTTTTTTCTTTATTATCAATTCTGGGGGTATTTGAACCGGAATTGTTATTTTTTACACTGTCTGATCTCTTTTCTTCTTTTTTTTGATCATCTTTCTTTTTATTATTTTCACTTTTTTTATTTTTAGAATTAGTTTTATTTTCTTTTTTTGCTTTGGTTTTAGGGGTATTCTTTTTTTTCTCGCCTTTTTTCTTTTTTTCATTGTCATTATTAAAATCACTAAGATCTAATTTTGAAACGGGTTTGAAATCATCATTTGAAATCTTTGAATCATTATTAGGAGCACCTAAATCATCTGTATTTTGAACAAGTAAATTATTGCTCACTTCTGTTTTTTCAGTATCTGAAATAGTTTTATTTGATAATCGTTTTTGCCTTAAAAAATAAGCACCGCTTCCAACAGCTAAAATCAATATAAATAGAGCTATGCTATTTACTATTGATTTTGTATTTGAAAAGGCACCTAAAAATCCGGTATTAATATATTTTTTTCTTTTTAAATTCAAATTCGGATTAAGTGGATTCTTTTTGTTTCCGGCTTTTGTTGATATTGCAGGAGCAAAATCTGTTTTGCATTCTTTTAAAGCCAGTTTGAATTGTTCAGCAGATTGGAACCTCAGGTCAGGATCTTTTTTTATAGCTTTCATCACTACTTTTTCCAGTGATTTGGGGATTTCGTGCCAAAATGATCGTATTTCCGGCGGTTTTTGAGTGAGTTTTTTCGTCATCAGATCATAATCGCTTTTACTTCTATAAGGAACATTTCCGGTCAGCAATTCATAAAGAACTATTCCCATTGCATAAATATCGGATCTTTCGTCACCTTCTTTTCCTCGTATTTGTTCGGGTGCCATATATTCCAAAGTGCCGACAACGCTACCTTCTCTTGTCATTCTGGCAGACCCCAATGCTCTTGCAATACCAAAATCCATTACTTTGATTACCCCTTCTTGATTAAGCATAAGATTTGCGGGTTTAATATCACGGTGAATTATCTTTTTTTGATGGGCGTGTTGAATTCCTTCCAAAGCCTGAATGGTAATATCAATAGCTTCATTAGCAGGGAAGGCACCATTGTTTATCAACAATGTTTCCAGACTATATCCGTCAACATATTCCATTATCATAAAATAGTTGCCTGAAGATTCTATCAAATTAAATAGAATAGCAATATTCGGGTGGTTTAATTTAGCCAGGGTTTTTGCTTCGGTTTTGAATCTTTCCAAAATGTCTTTTTTGAACAGCAATTCGGAATGCAGCATTTTTATCGCTATTTTTCGTCCGAGCATCGTATCTTCAGCCAGATATACGGTTCCCATTCCTCCCGTTCCGATATGTTGGATTATTTTATAGTTGTCAATTATTTTGCCTATCATTGTTTATTTATTTTTGATTAGTATTAAAATTCCCTTGTATCTCTTTTTTCAAATTCTCTTTTATATATGTTTAT
>JALVEG010000602.1 GCA_027031145.1 Saprospiraceae bacterium
TTTATCAGCGATAGTTGCCTCAATAGCAAGTGCTAACCTTGACAGTTCTCCTCCTGAAGCCACATCCTTTACCGGTTTGAAGTCTGATCCTTTATTTGCACTGAATAAAAATTTTATTTTATCCAATCCGGTCAATGTTAAATCTTCGTGATTGTCAAATTCAACTTTGATCCTGGCATAGGGCAAAGCAAGATCTTTCAAAATATCATATACGGAATCCGAAAATCTTTTTGCTGCTTTTTGTCTTTTCTTTGATATTTCTTTAGCTAAAGTAAATAATTTTTTGTAATCAGAATCTAATTGTTTCCTAAGAAGTGATATTTTTTCATCAACATCAAAATGCTTTTTAAGTTTCGATTCCAAATCATCTCTGATGGAAATTAATTCTTCGATATTATCTACCTTATATTTTACCATCAAAGAGTTAAGCGAATCCAAACGATTTTTAATTTCCTCAATTTTAACTGCATCATAATCCGTATTTTCTGCAATATTTAAAAATGTATTTGCAGATTCACGCAAATTTTCAACAGCATCCAATAACTTTTCCTTCGATTCATCAAAATCTTTGCTTTTTATCTCCAGATTGTTCAATTCAAAAAGCACAGGATCCATCCTGTTCAAAATGGAAAATTCCCCTTCGACCAAAGCATCAAAAGCCATTTGAAGAGTAGATTTTATATTTTCAGCATTACTCAAATTGCTGTACATATCTTCTATTTCTTCAAATTCCTTTTGTGACAATTCGGCTTCATTTAATTCCTCATACTGAAATTTTAGAAAATCCATTTCTTTTTTGAATGAATTATCATCTTCTATCAGTTTATCAAGTTCTTTTTTATTTTCGGTATATAGTTTGAATTTTATCTTATATTTTTCTATCAATGCTGTCAGGTCACCAAATTCATCTATAAGTTTCAGTTGATAAACAGGATTATTGATCTCCATATTATCAAATTGACGATGCATTTGGATAAGATGAGAAGTCAATTCTTTCAAAATGTTTAAATTGACAGGTTCATCATTGATAAAGGCACGTGACTTGCCCGCAGGACTGACAATTCTTCTTAAAATAACTTCGTCATCATATTCAATTTCATTTTTAAGAAAAAAATCTTTGAGATCATAATCTCCAATATCAAAAACAGCTTCAACTATGCATTTTTTATCTTTATCGAACAAAACACCATAATCAGCTCTCTTCCCCATCAACAATTCCAATGACCCCAATAGTATAGATTTACCGGCACCGGTCTCACCGGTAATGATATTTAAGCCTTGATATAGATCCATATCCAAAGATTCTATCAAGGCATAATTCTGTATACTAAGATTCTTTATCATTAAAAAATTAAAATATGAATTGCAAAATTAAGATTTTTAACCAGTGTCAGCAAGAAAAAGGATATTTTTTGAAATTCAGACAATTTTTAATTAAATTTCATGCAGACATATACTTACAAACCAGGCTATTTCTTTTTGTGTGTTTTTATTCTCTTTCTGGTTTCTCGGTTAAAAAGATGGCTTTTCCCCCTTTTAGTTGGCAATTCCCCGTGTTTATCAAGTTTTACACCTGCATTGTCACCGGGACAACCATAACCCTTCTTGGTACATGAAGTAGAAGATATGGAAATAACAAAAAAGGATAAAAAAATTAATATTTTGATTCTAAGATATCTCATAAAAGTAAATTCAAAATTATATTACTTAAAAAAATACAAATATATAAGTTTTTTTTCAACTGCTCAGGAAGAATTATTTTGATTATTCCTGAAATATCCAAAACTATTCCCCAATGGAAATTCCATTCAACTGCCTAAATAATTCCACTGCATGTTTATCCGTCATACCTGAAATAAACATTGTTATATTTAATAATTTTTCATAATCATCCTCAAAAACAGTCCTGTTTTTCCCCAGATAAATATCAGGAATCAATTTGATCAATCTTCTGTTCTGTTCTTTTGACGGATTGAAAACCGCATTTACAAAAATATCAAGCAATTGCGGTAATACCCTATATCCGGCAGATTCTATTTTCAAAACAGGATCCGAACTGTATATCCTGAAGAAACTATCTTTCTTAATCTCATTTATATTATTTGCCGAAGGAATTTCATCCAAAAGGGATTTGTTAAATTTTCCTTCCAAAATATTTACTTCATTCTCTTTAAAGACATCTGTTGTTTCATTGATAAGCCTTGATATCACTTTGCTTCTCAGGTAATTTATCTTGCTTATTTTTGTAAATATCTTATTGTAATCACCCTGATTAAAAGTATCTTTCAGAATTTCTTTGAAAGCATTTTCCACTTCCTCAAAAGAGATCAAGCCTTCCTGATATCCATCTTCATAATCAATAATGGTATAACATATATCATCTGCTGCCTCTACCAAAAAAGCTAACGGATGCCTGACATAAAATTGCTGCCCGTCAACTATCATCTTTTTAAGTTGATTTTCTTCAGCAATCTTTTCAAATACCTTTTTCTCCGAATCAAAAAAACTGAATTTTTTTAAACTACTGATATTTTTACTCTTCATATTGGGAAATGATCCCTTTGGATATTTTACAAATGTAGCATATGTAGAATAAGTTAGCCCAAGACCTCCCTTGAAATCAGATTGAGCAACAGGAGTATTTGATATAATTCTAAAACCGGCAGCATTTCCTTCAAAATTCTGCAAATCCGATTTTTGAGTTATCGAAAGCCCTGAAATATATTTTTTTGATGACTCTTCTTTAAAATAATTTGAAATGGCATCTTCTCCTGAATGTCCAAAAGGCGGATTGCCAATGTCATGAGCCAAACATGCTGCACTTACAATCGCCCCAAAATCAGAAAACCCATAATCTTTTTTCAGATCAGGGTATTTATCAAGTATATAAATCCCCGCCAAATTACCTAATGACCTGCCTACACTTGCTGTTTCCAAACTATGGGTCAATCTATTCCTGACATAAGATGATTTCGGCAGAGGAAAAACCTGTGTTTTGCTCTGCAACCTGCGAAATGCAGATGAAAAAACAATACGATCAAAGTCCTGTTGAAAAGCTGTTCGACCTCCCGCTTCATTTAAGAAATCATCCTTTTCTTTCCCAAGTCTTTTTTGAGTCAATAATTTTTTCCATTCCATCATGGCCTTATAAAATTTTCTTTAATGGTTTCAAAGTCAGGGACTTTTTTATAATGCCATTTTTTAATTATTGTTCCGTTTTTCATCAAAACCAACCCGGGATTGGATCTTACTATTGTTTTTAATGTAATATCATCTACATTATAAAAAGGAACAACCAGTCCGCTATCCTTTATAAAATCATCTGCCATCTCTTTTGTCGATGGAGCTAAAGCGATTACTTTTATACCATTGGATTTTGCCTGTGCAACAAGGGGATTGATATATTTCACAAACCTTTTCAGGTATCCTGCATCCCAGATATAATTGTATCCCTGCACTTCCCTGTCATTGATTTCCTTGATATTTTTTACGAGTCTGAAACTGTCACTATTTGTATAAGGAATTGAGTCATTGACAAAGATAGTATCAACTATTTTAACTGTATCTTCTACAAAAACAGTATCTTTCACAGTATATGTATATGGTTCGGGTTCTCCTTTCATTTTTGAAGTAACGATCCAAAACATATATTCAGGATAACTTAATATCTCATCAGTATGATCATTACCTTCATAATCTTCTATCGCAAGATCACTTATTTCCGTAATGGGAACAGACGGCTCAGAATAAATCCTGTCTTTGATTGACCAAATGCTATCAGGATATTGAGTAATATTAGCCTCATATTGTTTGGATGGTATTTCAACTATATTTCCTGCTTTTTTATTTTTCAACAATACTGCCAATTCCTGAACATTGGCAGCTGCTTCATTCTCCAGTTTCATTCTTTCACGCACATTTACCCCTTCTTTGAACGGACGAAAATCTATCATAGGCAGATCCCATGCACTATTTGCCAGGCTAAAGATATAAATCAATACAATTCCTGCAATAACTATACTCATCCTGATGAATTTACCGAAAAACTGATGCATATCTTTTGATCTTATCAGAAAATATATTCCGGGAATTAATAAATAAACATCTTTAAGAAAAGTATGCCAGGCTGAAAATTTAATAAAATCGCCAAAACAACCACAATCCGTAACTTTCATATTTGTTTCATGAAATTCTCCCCACTGGCTGAAACTCCAAAAACTCACACCCTGGGGAACATACCCCGTCAGATAAGTATATCCGGTCAAAACAGTGAAAAACAATACCAATAATAAATAAAGCCAGGCTGTCAATTTAGGTTTATATCCAATGATCAGCATTATGCCGAGAATGATTTCAAAAATAATCATCACAGTCCCCATAAATAATGCATAATGTTCCATAAATTGCCACACAGGATTTATAAAGGAAAACCAGGTGTGCTCAAACAGCGACTGGAATTCCTGAAAATATTCTTCCATTTTATATGAAGTTCCAAGAGGATCCACCGCTTTCACAAATCCCGAAATAATAAATAACAATCCTATAAAATACTGAAAGAAGCTCATCACCCAGGATTTCGACAAATTCCAGAATTTTATAGTAATATATGTTAAAATTAAAGAAACTATAAATAAAATTATCAATAATAATGTAAAACTCATTTTTCTTTGTTTTCGTTAATCAATATCATTGCAAAAACCGCATAATTTGCAATATCCATAATATTAGAATCAATCCCTTCAGATACTAACGTCTTGCCTTCGTTATTAAGTATCTGTTTTATCCTGAATATTTTCACTAAAATAAAATCTGTCATACTGCTAATTTTCATATCTCTCCAGGCTTCCCCGTAATCATGGTTTTTAGCTTCCATCAATTTTTTTATCTCCAGTGATTTTTTATCATAAAATTCCATTGCTGTATCCACAGAGATATCGGGTTCATCGGTTATATCCATTTCCAATTGGATCAACGCCATAATACTGTAATTATATATAGCAGCAAATTCTCCTTCAATTGATTCTTTTACTTTATTTTCACCTTTTATCTGTATACTTCTGATTCTTTTTGCCTTTATAAATAATTGATCGACTATAGAACCAATCCTGAAAATTCTCCATGTAGGCCCATAGTCTTTCATTTTCTGTTTAAAAGTATCCCTGTTGCCTGAAATAATCTTATTGTATTGTTGAAGTGTTTTATCCACAATCGTATATTTAAATTTATGCAAATATCCTAAAAAAAAGCATGCACAGTACTATTTATGAATATAATAAATTGTTAATATAAAATAAAAACGGATAACCGGCAAAAAAATTCTTTTATTTATCTGCAACAACAATGTATTGATAATCCAAAGTGGTATCATCGCTCTGAATATTTTTAAATCCGGCTTTTTCAAGCAGATTCTCCAATTGATTCAGAGGCAGGCGTTCGGATTTATCAGGAGCATCAATAGGAAGGTTTTTCATTTTAAAATCCACAATAAAAATTTTACCATTGGGTCTCAAATCTTTTCTTACGATTTCAAGATATTGCTTTTTGTTGTTTATAAAACTAAATGTATTTATTATCACTACCAAATCAACTTCATTCGGCTGAAGCAAAGGATCATTTGTTTTTGCCAATCTTGTTTCTATTTTAGACTGAATTTCTTTTGGTAATTTTTCTTTTAGATTATCTAAAATATCTAAATACTCTTTCTCAATATCAATAGCAATAACTTTTTTTGCTTTCATAGCAATCCTAAAAGTAAAATATCCGGTACCCGCTCCAATGTCAGCAACACTTTTGTTTTTAAGATCTCCCAATAAAGAGACAACCGTTTCAGGTTTTTGCCATTTTTCTCGGTTTTTATTTTCATCTTTATTGAGAATAAGAACATCTTCATTTTTATTGTTTTGAACTGATAATGTGGAGTTATTCACTGCATTATTGTCTTTCTTACAGGAAGCAAGAAAAACTAAACCTATAAAGATAAGAATTATACTATTTGTTATATTTAATTTCAACTTCATGGTATTATTCGCAAAAGTAATAAATTTTATTATAAAAAATAAAGAAGTTAACAAAAAGTACACTTCGTTTTGGAAGTGCTCATCCCATTATTATTACCTCATTCTTTTTATTCTTTACATCAATTTACTACTTTATAATCAAAGCTAACTAAAAATTCTTAAACATAACCATTAATCAAATATTGTTATACAACAATAAAAAAAAGCTCTTGAAAAATCAAGAGCTTTTTTTACTATTTCTTAATAAAATTCCACATAAATCCTATCTTGTAATAATAAGATTCATCGTGCTTATTTCCATTGGATCTTTCAAGGCTGGTACTACTCTTATATGCAAAACCATCCAAATCTCTTCCTATTCTGGTAATATTTAAAAATAATGTCATTCTATTAGGAAGATCATAGCTTGTTCTCAGTGAAAAACCTATGCCTGGTTTGATACCATCAATATTGACACCGTGACCTTCAGATTTTTTCAATAATGGCAATACTGCGGTAAAACCCAATCCTACTCTGACTCTTCTGGAATTTGCTAATTTCTTTAATCTTAAGGCAGCATTATCATCCGGATTTATTTTAGAACTAATAGGAAAACTAATACCGGGATAAACAGTAATATCAGCTAAAGCAAGTTTTGTTTTCCTGTCCAAAGCATCTTCCTTGCCTGAAACATAAAAAACTCCCAATTCGCCTCCAAAAAACCATTTTTTAGAAACATCAGGAATATAATTATACTGAGCAATTGCACCAAAATTGTATGGGTATTTTACTGTTTGATTACAATCAAAAATACCTGTATGTAGTCCAATAAAAAAATCCGAAGATTCCCCGATAAGTGT
>JALVEG010000603.1 GCA_027031145.1 Saprospiraceae bacterium
TACTGGGATTATAATATTTGTTGGTTTGAAAACCTTGATGGAAAAGGCAATTTTGGAGAACAACAATTTATTACAACCAATTCTCAAAGAGCACAAGTAGTTGTTTGTGCTGATATGGATGGTGACGGAGATCAGGATGTGATATCGGGAGCTCGTGAAACCACTAAGATTATGTGGTGGGAAAATTTAGATGGTAAGGGAAATTTTAGTGACGAAAAAGTAATTTCTTATGATTATCCGGTTGATGATCTGTTTGTTGGTGATTTTGATAATGATAATGATAATGATGTAATGATAACTTTTGCGTCGGCTATTTACTGGTACGAAAATAAAGGAGACCAGGGATTTGATTACCCACATAAAGTTACAGAATACGAAATCAATGGTATTCTTGCAATTTATTGTGCAGATATGGATAATGATAACGACCTTGACATTTTGTTTTGTTCAGGAGATATGGATTATGTCGGTTGGATAAAAAATGCTGACGGTATGGGCACTTTTGGTAATCCTATTCAAATATATGATGAAGCTGATTACCCTGTTGATATTTCGGCAGTAGATATGGATGGAGACGGCTCTCGGGATTTGTTGGTTGCATCTTTAAATGATGACCGTGTAAGATGGTTTAAGAATAAAGATGGTAAAGGTACTTTTGAACTGAGAACTACTTTTTGGGGCACAAACAATAATCCTTCTTCTATAACAGGAGGAGATATTGACGGAGATGGGAATAATGATATTTTAGTAGCTTGCGAATATATGATTGTTGGATATCTTAATGAAGATGGCATAGGTAATAGTTTTAATACGCTCTTGTATATTTCTACTACGGTTCATGGTGCTAAATCGGCAAAATTGAATGACCTTGACGGAGATGGAGATCTTGACGTGATAGCTGCAGTAACACAATCAGCCCGCGTTGTATGGTATGATAATAAGGATGGGCAAGGTGACTTCTCTGAGCAAAAAATCATTGGAGCATCTATAGGGATTTATCCTTTGGATATTCATATAGACGATCTTGACTGTGATGGAGACAATGATATTCTTGCTGCTTTTGCCGATGATAAGCAGGTCTTATGGTTTGAAAATAAAGATGGTTTAGGCAATTTTGACATTCCAAAGCAAGTGTTGGGTAATGAAGATTTCGTATTTTCGATTTTTACAGATGATTTGGATGGAGATGGCGATAAAGATGTACTTTCGTCAGCACTATACGACCAATCATTAGTATGGGTTGAAAACCTTGACGGAATGGGAAATTTTGGAGAAAAACATATTATTTCCGATAAAATCCAATTTCGCTCCCTTGTTCGCACTATCGACTTTGATTCCGATGGAGACAGAGATGTATTGTTTTCTGATAAATTGCATGGTCGCATGTCGTGGGCTGAAAACCTTGACGGACATGCAAATTTTGCTGCTTCCCAACAAATTAATTCCGTACCTGATTTTATTTCGTATTTTAAAGTGGTGGATCTTGACAGGGACAATGATGAGGATATAGTATTGCTCAGCGGTTCAAATAAAGATATTCAATGGTTGGAAAATATGTCGGAAACGGGTAAATTTTCCGATATGTCACTTCTTTATTCTTCTGAAAATAAAATATTGGACATCTGTTGTGCCGATTATGATGGAGATTTTGATATCGATATTATATTTTCAAGTGAAAATTCATTAATATTATTGCAAAATAACAATAACTTGTTTACAAAACATTCGGTTATAATCGATAATATTGAGGCAATAAAATCCATAAAAAATGCTGATTTCGACCTGGATGGTGATATGGATATTGTTATTTGCTCACAAAAGCAGGATGTGATATATTGGCTTGAAAATACTAATGGATTAGCACAATTTAGTGAACCGGTATTGATTTCCGATAAAACAATCCGGCCGGTAGATGTTGAAACTGCAGATCTAACCGGAGACGGATATCCTGACGTCATTTCTGCTTCTGAATGGGATGACAAAATAGCTTGGTATCAAAATAAACAATTATTAAATATTCTATCCAACCCAACAGATAAAAAAGTATGTGAATTCGCATCGATATCTTTCACTATCAAAGTTGATCAAAATGCTAATTTTCAGTGGCAACGAAAATCCAATAATTCTTCTATTTATAAAGATATTGAGGCTGAAGAAAATATTTCAGGAATCAATTCAGACTCGTTGGTTATTGATTCTGTGAGCTATAATCTTTTAAATAACTCGAAATTTAGGTGTAAAGTTTATTATCAGGGTGATTCTTTGTATTCCGATGCTGCAAGATTGCAAATTGTTCCGAAAATCATAGCAGATGCAGGTGAAGATCAATATATCTGTGAAGGAGAGATTGTACAGCTCAACGGTCATTCTTCCTGGCCAGCAACAGGGCTGTGGACCTGTGAAAATACCAATGTGACTTTTAGCGATAGTACGGTTCCAAATTCATTGGTTTTTGGATTACTCCCTGGAAAAACAAAGTTTGTTTGGACATTAACACATGATTTGTGTCCCGGGGATACTGATAGTACTTTTATCACATTATATGCAAATCCTGTTATCTTTTCACAACCTAAATCAAAAGATCTGATAGAGGGAGAAACAGCACAATTCTCGGTTGAAGCTGAGGGAGATATTTTTACATATCAATGGTACAAAGACGATTCTATTATGGTTAACAACTATAAAATTAACGGAGTTACTATGCCTGTTTTGACAATTCTGAATGTTGACAGTACAGATCAGGGGCAATATAAATGTAAGGTTATAGGGAGATGTGACACAATAATTACTGAACCTGCTTATCTTTCAACCAGAACCGATTTAACTGAAATTAATATTAAAAATAAAATTATTGTTTATCCAAATCCGGTAGTTGCAGGTGAAACGCTTTTCATAGAAATTAATTCATCAGAGGCATTACAAATATCCATAATTAATGTTTTTGGACAGGTTATTGAATCGTTTGATCAAATATCAAAATCAAATAATATTATTAAATGGAATACTATGAATTGTAACCAAGGAATATATTTCATTTTAGTTGAGCAAAACGGTATAAAACAGATTAAGAAGATAAATATCTTAAAATAATTAATCTGTTTCTTATCATGTTATGATGAAACTCTAATTACCAGTACTAAAAATCACTCCTGGTTTAATTATCAATTTCGCATTACCATAAAGATAAATTTCATTTACCTGTGCATTGGAATTCACCTCCGGATGATATTTAGAAAATTCCGGTGGCGGGATTGTTACATTGTCGGTAGATCCCGGCACAACATTGCCTGACCAATTGCCTGCTGTATGCCAATCATTGCTCACCTGTCCTGTCCAATAAATACCGTATTCGTAAGCTCCTTTATCCGCTTTTGCCATCAAAGGACGCCAAATGCTATCCCTGTCCACAGTCAGATCACTGTAATTGGAACCGGCTTCTATCGCCGGAGAAGTACTTGTCAGATGTAGATCCGGCGGAAATGAACTTGTATTGACAAAATCAGGGTTGTCAAATATTGAATTAGCATCCTGTCCTGTTCCCGATTGCCAGTTGGCAAATCCCTGGTAAGATGAATTTTGCCATTCAAATTCCACATCATTAATACCAACAGGATGATAATAAATATTGCTGTCCAAAACCACATTTACAGGTGCAACATTAGAATATTGAATAACGAGCAGATTATCCGTATTTTTACCGTAAATAATATTGTTTTTTATCCAACAATTTTCTGCATAAGTAATATTGATCTCCGCTTCATAATCATTTAGAGTGTCATTGTCAAATAATGAATTGTTGTAAATATAAGTGTCAATAACTTTACCTGAATTCGAAGGATAATCATAACCTCCCAAAGCAATTCCCGCTTTTGCATTGCGATAAATAACATTGTTTTTCACGGTGATGCCCGAAGCACTTTTTCCCGAATGTTCACACCCGATCTCTATGCCCCAAATATTGCGATAACATGTATTCCTTTCAATGACGATATCTTTTGCTCCATCGATATAAATTCCTGCATTTGCAGCATAAGGAGAACTGCATTTGTAGGTGATATTTTCTTTGCAAATACCATTTCTTGCCTGATCCAGTGCAGGATCGGAACAAGTTTGCTCATGTCCTATCATCACAATTCCGATATTGGTAATATCATGAACCGAATTATGCACGATTTGAAATGTATCAATGTTGCCGTTAATAGCTAATGCTTCACTATATCCGACTCTGGAATCATATATTTCATTGTCGTGAATATTTATATGAGTTGATGGTGTATTTGAAGAACCGAAAGCAATAAGAGGTTGTGAATTTATATATTCGTTTACAGGATCATTTGGATTATTGGAAAAATGAATATCGTGAATTTTACAATTTTTTATCTCGATATTATGACATTCTCCGTCGATCAAAATTCCTTGTGCATCATTGTGAATATTGTTTTGCAATTCAAAGCCATCAAAGGTAACTCCTTTTTTGTTGTATATCTCGACGATAGCTCCCGAATTGATATTGCTTCCGTCAATTATTACCTGTTGACCCAAATAATTTTGAACCGTTATGCTATCAACACCCACACTTATTTGCTCAAAATATGTACCCTGCATCACATTGATAGTACTGCCGGTTGTAGCATTATTGCAGGCATAATTTATATCTTTCCAAGGTAATTGAAGTGTGCCGGGATTATTGTTGTCTCCCGATGTTGATACATAATATTGATTATTTAACGGAGAATTTGGACTACTGACAAACTGTGATAGCAACTTGACATAAGCACTTTGATATGCGTCTTGTCCTTCGGTAATCTTCCAACTTTCATCGTCTTCGTTGTTCCAACTTTTATAAGATTTTTGATCAGGTTGATTTTCCGGTGGTTCAATAGTGCCGGCTCCGGGGGATTGATATTCGGAATTAGCACCTCCGACTAAAAATCCGGGAGGAGGTCCATACAAACTCGTATCGACATTATCATATCCCGTACCATCTTTGAACCATTCGTGGTAAAATTCCGGTACTGAATTTTCTCCTCCGTGCTGCTCGAAATTTGTTAAATAAAATTGTTGCAAGGGATTTGTCCCGTGAATATAATGTATGTATCCCTCAGCCGCATCTTTGTATTTAGCATTGTTTGCAGGGTCAATACCATAAATCCATAAATTTGAAAACGAACTACCTCCATATTCTTTGTATCTGTTGCTACCCCAGTCATGAATATCAAGGAAAGCTCTATACGCATCCGTACTGTCATTATATTCTTTCAGAGGAGAAAAATCGTTATAGATATCCGACATTGCCGATAAATATGTTGTTTTTATTTTATCGACTATAGTATCGGTGGCTTTAGGTGATATGGAATAATAAAGCAAAGCTTCATTGATTTGAGGGTCTTTGAAATAATTGTCAATGGCATTCCAGGTAAATAAATGAGTATTCTGATAGTGCGTATTAAAATAATCCCTGTAAGCAGTATCACCCGTCAATACCAGCAAATACGATGATGCTGCCGTGATATTGGAAAACTGAATATAAGAAGTATCTTCGACAGCAGGAGTAACAAAACCTGCATTATCATAATTGGACGGAATATCCGCAGAGTGAGCGTCTATCCAATTCCAGGCACTTATGGCTGCATTTTGCAATGTATCTCCATAAGCCTTAAATTTTTTGTCCGGCAAAGATTTGAAAACAATAGCTGCATGGGCAAATACTCCGCAGGAATTGATAGTTGCCGATGCCGTAACAGGTGCATATCTGCGAACAAATTTGTCATGACTGGGAGGAGAAGTTATTTCCACCCAATCGAGATATGATACTTTGTGATGTACCCCTCCGTCATTTTCCTGCATTTTAAGCATCCAGTCCAGTTCCCATTTTGCTTCGTCCAAAATATCAGGAATACCGTTTCTTGACTCGGGAATATTGTAATCGTCACCCCATATTTTGGGATTTTCTTCATAAGCACTTAATAAATCTTGAACCGCAACGTCGGTATAATTGATATATTTGCTATAATCTCCGGCATCATGCCAGCCTCCCGATAGATTTTTGGAAGTGGATGCCACAGGATTGGTAACCAGTCTGCAATCCAAATCCTGTTCTGTATCCAAATGACATGCTACATCTGTCCAGTTACTGTTTGCATAAGGAATTTCTTTGGCAATACCGCAACGCTGATAATAAAAAGTTCTCATTGCTTCTTTTAGCACATTGTCATATACATTTACATCAATTGTAAAAGCATAAGAACCTGTATCCTTTCCTGTTTCGGCAATAAAATATTCTCCCGGTGTATTGAAACTACTGAAATTGAGCCACCAAACCTTATCGCCGGACTGGTCGTGAGTTGCGCCGTTTTTCCATTGCTCGGGAGTTATTGTTGCAACAACCGTACTATCGGATACCTTTTTTATCTGGTATGTGGCACCCGGATTATAGGATTCTCCCGAATCATAACCTGTCACCGGATCTCTTAAAATTGCTATTTTGCCGTCATCGGGTCTGTACCCGATATTGTCAACAGCTATATATTTAATAGCAGCAGGTTTAGTTTTTTTGTGAAATGAATACGCAGCTCCAAGTTCCTCTTTTGAGGTATTTATTCCTGAAAAATATTTTTCCATAGACCAAACATCTCCTGTATTTATATCGGCTATGTAAAGGTCATATCCTCCTTTTCCACCCGGTCTGGTACTTGAAAAAATAATATAATTATCTTTTATAAAAAATCCATCCGAATAATCATATTCATCATTGAATGGCAATTTTGTGGAGGTAGTACCGTCACCGAGATATATTTGATCTACATGATTGCCTGAATCGATCCATCTTGTAAACAAATATTTATTGTCATTTACAGTTGACGGATAATATTCTTGCAATGCAGCTGTATTTTGATACGGAGTATCATTTGACCCGTCCGGATCAATGGTATAAATATCGGAATCACTCCCGGCTCCTTTCGCATAAATAATTTTTGAATTGTTGGGAAAATAAAACGGCATTGATACTTCATCGTCTCCGGAAGGATATATGGTATTGACAATATTACCGGTTAGATCCATTTCCTGAAAGCGATAATGAAAACTGCCACCTGACCAGTATCTTTCTTTATAAATAATTTTCTTGCCATCCGGAGCAAATTTGGGATCTTCATCCCTGTTATTTCTTGCATTTGTAAGATTAACGGGATTATTGTCAGAATCTATTTCCCAAAGAAAAATATCCCAGTCATTTGTTCCCTGATTCCAGCCCATAAAAGTCAGATTTGTTCCATCGGGAGAAAAATGAGGATTGATAGTATTTACAATCCCTGTCCAGGAAGAATTGAGATTGGTCAAGCTGTTTTTATCAAAATCATAAATATACAGTTGTCCGTCTCCTGCATTGTAACTCGTATATCTGTGAAATGCCATTTTACCTGTCAAAGAGGGAGGTGGTGGAGGTGTAGTATCATACATTGAAGTATATTTGAACCAGACATAACCGTCAATATTCATTTTATCTTTCCACGCACCAGTTTCATCGTCATAAGCGTTTTGACCATAAAGCCACGTATGATATGCCTGACTTTCGGGATGAGTTTCCAGCCAGGGTCCCATAAAATTATCTTCTCCACTGAATATTGGCATTACATGAATGAAATCAACTGAATCTGTCAATGCCGGAAGTCTTTGTTTATTATAATTATATATGGAATTTCCATCGTTATAAACATCAGATGTACGATAATAATGCACCAAAACTCTATCGGTGCATTTTGCCAGTTTAGCACATTGCATATCGGTAGGATGTCCGATGTATATTTCCGAATTGAGCCAATCGTATTCATCACACATAGAATCAAGGCGACACAATTCAGGCAGAATAAATGCAAATGCTCCTGCTGTATCGCAGGAATAACCATTGGGAGTCAAATAATCGTTGCAGTAATAATTATCGATTGCATTTTGATTCCAAAATTCAAATTCCATATTGAAAATATCAAATCTGGCATCAGGATTATCTATGTGATCAAGATTATAATCCTGAAAAACTTCAAATGGCGCATAAGTCTCACCTATTGCTCCCATCTTATTTATACCATAAGTGGCTTTTGCTTTTACTATAAAATCACTTAACGGAATAGCCGATGTACTATCCGTAATATCAAAAAGATGCTTGTGGATATAATGAATATTATAGCATATCAAATAAGTATAACCGCTATCTTTTGCAAATTGCAACAGTTTATTTTCCTTGTAATTATCACCTATTATATGCTTTAGATCATTCACATAAAGTGCTTTCACCTGGCCATTTGAAAAATATACAACAGAGATAAAGAAAATAAGAAGATTTATTTTTTTGAACATATTTTAAAGCTTAATGGAAAATATGAATTAGATCTAACCTGAGTTAATAAACGTCAAATATATTGAAAAATGATAATTAATGAAATTTTTCATCAGTTTTTTCAATAAAAAATGCCATTTGAATAAATCAAACGGCATTTTTCCCAATCTTATCACAAAGTTATCTGCTCACAAAGAAATCACATTAAAAATCATACATATATGAAAGTCCGATTCTAATATTTCTGTGTTTCAGATTTAGATCCACTACCGGATTATCCAAAATATCGGAAATTCCGTAAATATATCTTGCATCAAGATTAAGAGTTCCCCTTTTAACCGGAAAAGACATACCTGCACCTGCTACTGCAGAAAGATCATAACGGTTGAAAATATTATTAGACAAATTTACATTGTATTGATAAATATTAAAGTCAACAAGTAGATGAGCCTTTACATCTATGGTATATGATGATTCGTATGCGAACTGAGGTCCTGCAAATATATATGGAGAAAAACTATTTTCAGCAGAATTAAATTTATAAAGAAACAATACCGGAATTTCAAGATAATCCATTTTATGTATAAGTTTTGCTCCTACATCATAAGTTTTATCGAATACCGTAACCCCTTGTTCAAAAAAAGATTGGGCACCTCTTCTGGAATAATTTAAACCTGTGATCATCATCCAGTGTTGATCCAAATTCCTGCCATAAAGAATTCCTGTAGTTCCGAAAGTATAATTTTCCAAACCTGAAAATTCTCCGGTGCTGATACCATTTTGACTAATCCTTGCAAAATTCACTCCTGCTGACAGTCCAACACTATTCTGAGCAAAAGATATTGCAGATAAAAACATTCCAATTAATAACAAATACATCGACTTTTTCATATTTATAAATTTTAATTATTTAATAAATTCAAGACTAAGACGAGAATAATATTTAAGATGTTTGTTATAGAAAAACTAACATGGGTTAAGAAAAAGTTAAGGGTCTGTATGAATGTCATACCTTGATAATCCGGATTATCTAAAGGCATGAATACACGAATGGAAAAAGCAAAATGATGATAAGCAAGCAAGATATTGCACAAGGCAAACTTGCATAATGTCGCCCTGCTGGGTTTTTATGGTTGTCTCTTTTTTATTTCTCAAATCTTAAATCAACCTGCCCTGTGAAATTTGAAATATTTCATCAGGGGGGCAGCTATGCAAATAAAGAAAAAAATCAATTCTAACAAAAGATAATACCGGTACTGTATTATATACCGGACAATATGCAGAATCGATTAGAAGCCAAATATGGAGCTGTGGCGAGGTTTTGGAGTTTTATTTTGTCACTATTTTTGTTTGCTACGCCACAAAAATACCGCCAAAATGACTATGTGATGGCGCTTAATCGTTTCTACCATAATGTCGCCCCGCTGGGGCTCAAAGCAACTCTTGCCTGTTATTGCTACCATAATTTTGCCTCTAACGAGGCTTTTTTATCAAACGTTACATTCTGTCAAATAAATTTGACAGTCCAAGCCACCCGCTTCAAAAACACAGAGCACAGAACAACGAACAAAAAAACAACCTGCAACATTCCATCATTCCATCAATCCCTTTTCAAATTCCGGCTTCAAAATCACTCCTTCCACTCGTGCTTTCGAGTCCTAAATCACAGTTCAAAAAAACAACTTGCAACCTGAAACCTGTAACATTCCAACATCCCATTATTCCATCAATCTCATTCAATCTACATCAATCTTTAATCAATCTCTCACCACTCACTACTCATCCTCTCCATCTCTCAGTTTCTCCGTCTCTCCTTCTCTCCGTCTCCCACTCGCTCAATCCTACAATCCTCTAATCCTATCCCCCGTTGGATAAATATCCTACGGGGTAAATCCTAATTCAGACAGTTAACCTGCCCTGATAAATTTGAAATATTTCATGAGGGAGCAGCTATCCAAAAAATATATTTTCACCTGATTCTTTTTAATTTGGTACCGGTACAGAAGGATCGATTTTTCTATTTTTCATTAAATCGTACATTCTTGAAATTTTAGTTGTATCTATGCCAGTTGTTCTTGCCATATATAAATAAGAATCTTTGGCATAAATATCTCCAAATTTTACCGGATTAAATTTTCCGTATTTCAAAAAATTCTCTTTCCCGAAAATTTCAACCGCTTTTTGAGCAAATTCGGGATTACTGATATAATACAATGAACCGTTTTTCAGGTCATGTTTGGATATTTGCCACCTTTGATGGTAGAGTCCAGGTAAGCCGAGTTGCTTGCCGAGCCGGTACCAAAGATTAAAACCGCCAAATTCATTAGGGTGTGACCATGTTACAGCTTTACCCGACAGATTTAATTGAGTTATTTTTTCTGCTTGTGCCTCATAATCATAAGCGGGAATCCATAAATCTTTGGCTTCTTTATAGAGCAATTTTGATAATCGAGTGGCAGAATAAGTAGCCCAACCTTCCTCTTCCGCTCCCGGATACCACTTGTGATAAGGGATTGTTCCAAACAAGTGGCTATACTCATGCAAAATAGCATTTACCGGATCAGGAAAATCAGGAGAGAGTTTTGAATCGTTCAAAAAACTGCTGTCCTGACAGTTTTGTAAATACTTTTTACTGATAATCTTTCCTACTATTCTATTTGGGAATTCGGCATGAAATCCACCGGGTCCCATTCCGGTTATGACCAATTCTTTTACCTGCGGCGATACTCCCAGTTCTTTTTTGCTAATGTGATTGGCCATATCGATAACTTGGGCAAATTTCATGGCAATATCTTTTAAATCTTGATTTTTATATTTTACCGTGATATTTTTATACTTTTCGATAATAAAATTCTCTTCGTTTTTTCGTTCGATGATTTCATTTGTCAATTTAGAAGGTAGTAATCCGGGTAAACCGTAATTTAAAAATATAGCCAGAATAAAGGGTATAGAACCTACAATCAATTTTGTTCTCGGTTTCCAATTTTTATACCAACATACAGCTATTATTGTCATAGCAATAAACGGTAAGAATATGGTAAAGAAACTAACCGAAAGGACGCTAAAAATAAAGAACACCGAAAATATTCCGACGATTACCATTGCTAATATTGTTTCCAAAGGATAATATTTATAATACCTTCTCAATCCGGTACTAAAAAGAACAACAGACAATCCGGTACTGCTTAACAAAGCCAATAAAATATACATCGCATTTGCCGAGCCGAATAAATCTTGTGCGTAAGCAATAGCCATGATGCCTAAAAACAAAACAAATATATTGATTATTCTTTTTTGAAATTTAACATTATCTGCAAAAACATTGATTGCTACAAAAGAAAGAATAAAAAGTAGATATTTAAAAATAAAAGTAGTATTAAATTCAAAAGCAATAAATGATTTTTGAATATAATTGTTTAACAATAATCCTGTAATAACGGGAGCTAATAAAATTGTAAAGGCAATAAGCAAGGGTTTTAGCACTTTTTTAAATTCAAATGTTAATTTTTTTTCTTTATTCCAAAAGATAAAGATAATCAATAATGGAATAAGAAAATCAATCCAGCAGGGAGTTATCAACACGCCTCGACCGTTGAAATTTCGGGGAGACAAATAAAATAATGGATCATTGTTCAAAAATACAATATTTAAAACACGAAGTATAATTATAACACTTAATGCGATAAAGATTTTCTTTTTCATAATTCAAACTTCTTATTGTTTTGTCCGTTTTCAAGCAGACACTACGTGATTATATTTTTATTACGAAAAACAATGTTTAAAGTTACAGCAGAAAATGATTTTATGCAAAAAACAGAAAGGCGCCCATATTATGTTATGTCTGCACGAAAACACATCAAATTTGAAATTGGTTCTTTTTGTTATCTTTTGACTTTTTCACAAGTGATTGATACTAAGGCATAAAATCATTGCAAAAAAAATCAAAAAATGAACAATCCCAAACTTTATTTAGATAGTCGGGACAAAAATTGTCTGTTTCCGTCCGATATTACTTAAG
This sequence comes from Saprospiraceae bacterium, assembly GCA_027031145.1. Taxonomy (GTDB): domain Bacteria; phylum Bacteroidota; class Bacteroidia; order Chitinophagales; family Saprospiraceae; genus JADJGA01. The sequence continues at coordinate 12,351 of JALVEG010000603.1, forward strand.
TAGTACCTGTCTTTGTAGATACTTGGTTAATTTAAATTTTCATTCGTTTTTTTGAAAAATGAGCCATAAAACTCTCACAACTGTGTGACATTTTGTATCTTTGAATTCTCTCACAAGCGTGCGAGTTTTATAAAACATTTACAATGAACGACTTAACAACATACAAAGAGCTTTTTTTAACGAAATAATATAAACGATTAACAAAGCTAAATATAAAGCTTACAAGTCGTTGAAAAGCGAATATAATCTTGATTTTCTTGGAATAACAAAACCTATTCTCGAACGGGAGTTAGAAAACAGGTTGGTTGAAGAAATAAGAGATTTATTGCTTGAATTAAGGTATGGATTTAGTTTTATCGGAAACCAGTACAAATTAAAACAAATGCTAATGAAAGCTATAATTAGTGTCTGCTCAAAAACACATCAAATTTAAAACTTTATTAAGTTATGGCAAAAAACAAAAATAAATACTATGTAGTCTGGAAAGGCAGAAAACCCGGGATTTATGACACCTGGGATAAATGTAAAGAACAGATCTTTCAATTCGAAGGCGCCGAATACAAAGCTTTTCCAACAAAAGAAGCTGCTGAGAAAGCTTTTAAAGGAGCATATATCGATTATAAAAACATCGATGCAAGAAAGATCGCTTTTACAGATGAGCAGAGGAAACTGATAGGAAGACCGCGAAAAAACAGTATTGCTGTAGATGCGGCATGTTCAGGTAATCCCGGCATTCTTGAATACAGAGGTGTTTATACCAAAACCGGACAGGAAATTTTCAGAATGGGACCATTTCCGGAGGGAACCGTCAATATCGGTGAATTTCTAGCCCTGGTTCATGGCTTGGCATTATTGAAACAAAAAAACAGTGATTTACCTGTTTACTCCGATTCAAAAACTGCCATTGCATGGGTAAAAAAGAAAAAAGCAAATACAAAATTGAAAGAAACGGAAAAAAATAAAGAATTATTTGAGTTGTTGAGAAGAGGAGAAAAATGGCTTCAGGAAAATAAGATCAAAAATCCGATCATTAAATGGGAAACTGAATATTGGGGAGAGATACCTGCAGATTTTGGAAGAAAATAAATAGTGCTACATTTATAATATATTATATTCTTTTAAGAACCAACATATCATTATTTTTGTTTATATTATCCCGATCACTATTGATTTTAAAGGAGAGCGCTCCTGTTAAATAATAAAAAATACCGGAAAATGCCTGATTTCATTCACTTGCACAACCACACACAATTTTCATTACTAGATGGAGCTTCTGATATAGGTGACTTATTGGACAAAGCCAAAAGAGATGGTCAAATCGGTGCTGCAATAACTGATCATGGCAATATGTTCGGAGCATTTCATTTTGTCAAAGAAGCAAAAGAAAGAGGTTTAAAACCAATAGTAGGATGTGAATTTTATATGGTTAAAGACCGCCACAAAAGAAAATTTGAAAGGTCAAAAGGAGAAAAAGATATCAGGAACCACCAACTTCTAGTAGCTAAAAATGAAACAGGCTACAAAAACCTTACAAAACTTGCATCTTTAGGTTATACCGAAGGACAATATGGTAAATATCCCAGGATAGATAAAGAGTTGCTGGAAAAATATCATGAAGGAATAATAGCTACCAGTTGTTGTGTTGCAGGAGAAATACCTCAGGCGATATTGCATGGAAATATGGAAGAAGCCGAAGATAAATTAAAATGGTGGATTGATATGTTTGGCGAAGATTATTATATCGAATTGCAACGCCATCAGGGTATGGAAAGCATTGACAATGCCTCAATGTCACAAGAAGAACTAAATCAAGAGCTGCTCAAACTGGCAAAAAAATACAACCTGAAAACTATTGCTACAAACGACACGCATTATGTTGAACCTGATGACTGGGAAGCACATGATGTGTTGCTCAGCATTAATACAGGAGCAAAACTACAGGATACAAACAGATTTAGATTTCCAAGTCAGGATTATTATTTTATGACTAAAAATGAAATGGCAAATCTGTTTCATGATCATCATGATGCTCTTGACAATACCATTGAAATATTTGATAAAGTAGAAACTCTTGATCTGGCAAGGGATGTAGTATTACCTGAATTTCCTTTACCGAAAGGATTTCACACTCAAACCGATTATTTAAGATATCTTACTTTTAACGGAGCTAAAAAACGATATGGAGATCTCTCGCCCTTAATTACAGAAAGACTGAATTTTGAATTAGCTGTTATTGATAAATCAGGATATCCCGGATATTTTCTTATAGTACAAGATTTTATCAGAGAAGCGAGAAAAATGGGAGTTACAGTAGGTCCCGGAAGAGGCTCCGCAGCAGGTTCTGCCGTTGCATATTGTCTTGAAATCACTGCTATTGATCCGATAAAGTACGATCTGCTTTTTGAGAGATTTCTTAATCCCGAACGTGTCTCCATGCCTGATATTGATATTGATTTTGATGATGAAGGCAGATCCAAAGTAATAGAATATGTAAAAAGGAAATATGGTGAAAGCCAGGTAGCCCAGATTATCACTTATGGAACGATGAAAGCAAAAATGGCAATTCGTGATGTAGGAAGAGTGATGAATATTCCACTTGATACCGTTGATGTGGTTGCAAAAACATTTCCAACCCATCTCAAAGCTTCATTGAAGGCAATACTGGCGGAGAAGGATATTGATCCAAAACTTAAAGGGGACTTAAACTCCGAGGATGTTGAAAAAGCGTATAAAATACGAAAAATGGCTGAAGGAGAAGGGGAGATTTCCAAACTATTGAAAGCAGCAAAAAAACTTGAAGGATCGGTCAGAAATACCGGAGTGCATGCATGTGGAGTAGTGATAACACCAAAAGAAGTATCTAATTATGTTCCGGTAGCAAATGCTAAAGGTCTTGATACCGTGATCACCCAGTTTGACAATAGCGTTGCAGAAGTCGCAGGATTGTTGAAAATGGATTTTTTAGGTCTTAAAACCCTGTCAATAATAAAAGATGCAGTTGAACTTATCCGAAAAATCCATGGAGTTGATATTGATATTGATAATGTGGACCTAACTGATAAAAAAACATATGAACTTTTCCAAAAAGGAGATACTATTGCCATATTCCAATATGAGTCGCCGGGTATGCAAAAGCATTTAATAGATCTTGTTCCAAATAAATTTGAGGACCTGATCGCCATGAACGCTTTGTACCGACCGGGACCGATGAAGTATATTCCGGATTTTGTTGCCAGAAAACACGGGCGTCAGGAAATCACCTATGACCTTGATGCTATGGAAGAATTTTTAGCAGAAACTTATGGAATCACCGTATATCAGGAGCAAGTTATGCTTTTATCTCAAAAACTTGCAGGTTTTACTAAAGGTCAGGCTGATAGTTTGAGAAAAGGAATGGGTAAAAAGAAAAAATCTATTTTGGATGAACTTAAACCCAAATTTTTTGAAGGTTGTAAAGAAAATGGTTATCCTGAAGAAAAAATAGAAAAGATATGGAATGACTGGGAGGCATTTGCTTCTTATGCTTTCAATAAATCCCATGCTACATGTTATGCATATATAGCATTCCAGACTGCATATCTCAAAGCACATTATCCGGCAGAATTCATGGCAGCTGTACTTAACCATAATAAAAAGGATATTTCAAAATTGAATTTCTTCCTTAGAGAATGTAAAAGAATGAATATTGATGTTTTGGGACCGGATATAAATGAAAGTGATATTAAGTTTAGTGTTAATAAAAAAGGACAAATTCGATTTGGACTTTCAGCGCTCAAAGGAGTCGGAGAAGGTCCGGTTACAGAGATACTCATTGAAAGAGAAAAAAACGGAAATTTCAAAAGTATTTATGATCTTGCTAAAAGACTGGATACTTCCGCAGTAAATAAAAAGAGCTTTGAAAGTCTTGCAATTAGCGGTGCTTTTGATTCTTTCGGTATTACTAACAGAGCTGCTTTTTTTGCTCCTTCTTCAAAATATGATACTTTTCTGGAACATGTATTAAAATACGGACAAACAATAAGGAAATATACAAATAGTGCACAACAAACTTTATTTGGAGATATTTCCAATGTAATGATGGAAGAGCCTGATATGCCGGATATTGAACCCTGGACTTTTCTTGATACTCTGGAAAGAGAAAAAGAAGTTACCGGTATTTATCTTATGGGACATCCATTGGATGAATATGAATATGAAATTGAAAACTTTACTAATTGCAAATTGGATGAAGTTAAATTGACGAAAGACAGAAAAGTGAAAATAGCCGGTATAGTGACAGAAGAAAGAAGAGGTGTAAATCAAAGAAATATCGAATATGGAAGATTTACTTTACAGGATTATGACGGAACTTTAGAGTTTTCACTTAACAATGAAAATTATCAAAAGTTTGGGAATATTATGACTAAAGGACAGGTTGTCTATATTGAAGGTATTAACAGAAAAAATTATAATTCCGACAATTATTATTTTAAAGTTCTTAATGTTAAACTTTTAGACACCGTAGGAAAAGAGTTAACAAGAGCAATTACATTATATTTGCCTTCTTATAAAATTTCTGAAGATTTTATGAAGTCTTTTCAAAATCTGGTTCAAAAAAACAAAGGAACACATAGATTGAAAATCATATTACTTGATGATTTGGGAGAATTTAAAATAAAAACTTTCTCCAAAAAAATAAAACTAAATGTGACCAACTCATTTGTTCAGGAATTGAAAAAAGCGGGAATTAATTATAAGATAAATTAGCCACTAAATAAATTATTTAATTATGGCATTTATATTTAAAATCACAATCAAAGGAAGTTCGAATCCACCTATTTGGCGTAAAATCAAAGTTGATGAAAATACATCATTTGAACATTTTCACTATATTATCCAGGCAACTTTCGGCTGGGATAACAGCCACCCTTTCGTATTTTCGCCAAAGGGTTATGGAAGTTATCCAAAAATAAATAGTGATTATTATGGTGGATTTCTCCCTGATGGGGTAGAAATATCAGATGCTGAAACCTTTCCTCAAGGAGAAATATATGATGCCGGAGAGATTAAACTTAAAGACTATTTTAAAAAACTTAAACAAAAAATAGTCTATATCTATGACTTCGGTGATGATTGGACACATATTATAGAATTAGTGAAAATTACTGACGAAAAATTGGAACATCCTGTTTGTGTATCAGGTAAAGGTTCCAATTTGATGGATGACAGTGGTGGTATTTGGGGATTTTACAATATGGTAGAGGCAGTAAATGACCCAAAACATCCTGATCATGAAGATTTTATGGAATGGTTTGGTATGGAAGAAGGAGAAAAATGGGATTTGAATGAATTTAGTATCGAAGATCTAAATGAGGTATTTAAAGAGTTATGATATCTTGGGCTAAAAATAGTCTGCGTTTGGTAACATGTCAAATTTGAAAATTGATGAAGAATCAAGAAAAAATATCCGGAATTCATAATTATTGTGACCGCTGGTGTGAAAAATGTAAATTTACCGCTCAATGTGCTATTTTTGATAAAAATGAAGTACCAACGGATATCTCTGATGAAAAATTTTTTGAGGATCTTCATCAAATTTTTAGCGATACTTTAAAAATGATTAAAGAAACCATAGAAGAAGCTGGTGAGGATTGGGATATTTTTGTTGAAGAAGCAAAAGAAACGGAAATTAAAGAACCTGAATTCACAGATCATCAAAAATCAGTAATAGACTTATCTGAAAGTTATCATAAAACCGTCCATGATTGGTTTACATTAAATAAAGATTACCTCAAATCAAAAGAAAGCGAGTATAATAATAGCCTTGAAATGGGTGTTGATATTATGAAAAAAGCTAATGAAATATTAAATGCCATAGATGTCATTCAATGGTACTTGTATTTTATCAATGTCAAAATTGTCAGGGCTTTTACCGGATTGGATGGAAATGATGAATTATTTGACGGTTTTGAAGAAGATCTTATTCAAAACGATAACAATGGCAGTGCGAAAATCGCCAAAATCGCAATTGACAAAAGTATTGCCGCATGGGAAGTATTGTACAGGTATTTCTCCGAAAAAGCTGATGAAATCCTGGATATTTTAGTTGTATTATCAAAAATTAAAAAGGGATTGATGAAGGAATTACCGGATTTGGATAAATTTATCAGACCGGGATTTGATGAATAAAGAGTAACATTAACCATTTTGTAACTCAGGTCAAATATTTAGTATAAACGAAATATAATACATTGAAACATCGTATTCGCATAATAATATTTTCAATACTTTCTATTTAGAACCCTTTCTCATTTCCCTTTCGCTTGCGCCGAAGCTTCAGCGAAGGAGCAAAAAGGGAAAGGATAATTGAGAAAATATTATTATGCTTTCAATTCTCAGACAATCAATAAATCAAATCACCTGAGTAGTTACATCATTTTAAATATTCACTCCTAATATTCATACGTGGCAACATAATTGCCCTGACATGGATAATATCCTGGATCTATTCCAAAATAGTAAGTTTTCTTTTCAACTAATTTATTGAAGAAATATTTGTTTTCCTCTATAATATTATCATCTTCTTTAACTTTTATAAGATGCCAAAACGGATCATAAATGTAGTCTTTAACATACCTGATATTTCCATCGGGACCTTCCTTTATTTCTTTGGTCTTATGCCCTTGCCTGTATTCATAATAATATGTATCAAAAAGATAACCCTTTAAAGAAAAAACTGTCCTTTTTATCACTTCACCTTTGTTATTATATTCAAATTCATCACAAGCACAGGAACCGCATGATTTTACCAATAAACCATTTTCATAAAAATAACTTTCTTCACTTTCTTTATCAAATTTGAAATTGCCCTCATCATCAATTTTATAGTTTTTATGAACTTTTTTGATCAATTTCAAGTCATCATCATAAATACTTTTAATTTCAACATAAGAGCTTAATTTTTGATCATTATAAATATTTATATGATAATGTTCTTCCTTAGACAAAAGATCATAATCATTGTACAAATAAATAATGGAATCCGATAATTTACCCCTGTAAAACACCTTTTCTTCCGACAACTTTGAATCTTTATAACTTTTCTCAACTCTTTTTGTAAATTTATCATAAGTATCATTCTGACATTTACAAAATATAGCTTTGGGTTTTTTCAATGCGGGAGATCCGTTATTTTCCTTTAAACAACCGGGAAAAAATGCAATAGTTAATATCAGAAAAGGAAGTAAATATTTCATTTAAATAGTTTTTAGGTAACTACTCAGGTAGGTGCTTTTGAAATGAAAAAAATCGATTTTTTTGCTAGATGAAGCTTATTTTTTGAAGGCATAGTGGAGCTACGTCAAGAAAAATAGCTGAAATATAGCAAAAAAAGAAGTTTTTTCAATCAAAATGACTCTACCTGAGTAGTTACATTTTTAGTTATAACGAAAATACTGATACAATATAGCTACATCACCTGAACTCTTACACTATTTATCTATATACAGAATAGACGCTATTTTATAAAAAAAGGTTGAAAATAAATTCATAAATATTCTATTTTTCCTGAATTTAGCCGGCTTCACAATCGCTAACGCGCTTGAGAGTCCTAAAATCAAAAACATAAATGTATCATTAATCCCCTATGCAAACAAATACCACAACTGTGCTACAATAAAAGTAACCATCAATCCCATGACCACCGGTAAAAATGTAGCCAGCACTGTCCATTTAGCGCTATCTGTTTCCTTGTAAATGGTATAAATCGTAGTCGAACAAGGATTGTGCAATAAACTAAAAAGCATCAGATTCACGGCAGTCAACGTGGTCCAGCCTCCTGCTTTTAAGATATTGGCAGTAGCATCCATACTATCCAATTCAAACATCACACCGTTTCCTGCTCCGACACCCTGAAGTCCCAAATGCAACACCGTCAACATTAATATGGTAGGAATCACTATTTCATTTGCCGGAATAGCAACCACAAATGCCAAAAGAATAATGCCGTTCATCCCAAGAAATATAGCAAAGGGATCAGTCCAATCAATAAAGTAATCAGCAAGACTGGTGCCCTGAATATGCACATTTGAAATAAGCCAGATGACAATTCCTGCCGGCACTGCAAATACAATAGCTCTCCACAGTACGATTAGCGTTCTGTCAATAATCGAAGTATAAATAGTCTGCCATATTCGGGGTGGACGATAAGGTGGTAATTCAAGACTAAACGCAGATGGAGCTCCCTTTAGTACCGTTTTTGATAATAACCATGAAACCACAAAACTTAAAACTATACCCAACAA
>JALVEG010000604.1 GCA_027031145.1 Saprospiraceae bacterium
ATTGATTAATAAAGCTGTATTAAAATTATAACTTGCACTGATCACTACGCCTGCATTTGCAAATGCAAACAAGGGCAAAATAAAATATGCAATAAGACCATGCAATTTGTGCTCAAGATGTTGAAGTGGAGACCTGACCGCAATACTCAGATTATCTAAATAGTCAATATTGTTTATTTCATCCTTAGTTAATAAATGATTTTTATTGTTTTTTGATGTGTTTTTTATTTTATTTGCAATATAAGAAAGTTTTTCCGAATAAGATTTTATATCAAGTCGTCTGTTAATTGGAATAGTAAAGGCTAGCATAACTCCGGCTATAGTAGGATGAATCCCTGATTTCAGGAACAGTAACCATATAACAGCCCCTAAGATAAGACCCGGAACTGAAGAGAATTTTCTTTTTCTGTAATATATTCCTAAAGCGATAATTAGTAAAATTCCATATAAAATGAAATACCAGTTGATATTTGTACTATAAAAAACAGCTATTACCAAAACTGCGGCAATATCATCAATAATAGCAAATGCCGTTAGAAATATTTTTAAACTCAAAGGGATTCTTTTCCCTAAAGTACTTAAAATTGCTAAGGCAAAAGCAATATCTGTTGCCATCGGTATTCCCCATCCTTGTACAGTATCAGGATTTTTATTTAAGATCAGGTATAGGCCAATCGGTACTAAAACACCACCCAGTGCTGCAATAAACGGAAATGCTGCTTTTTTAACGGAGTTTATTTCTCCGATCATTAATTCTCTTTTTAGTTCCAGCCCTATCAAAAAAAAGAAAATTGTCATTAACCCGTCATTTATCCATAGCAGGAGAGGTTTGTTTAATTCAAGACTCTGAAAGGAAATACCTATTTTGTATTCCCACAGATTTTGATAATAAAAACCATAAGAAGTATTGGCCCATATCAAAGCAATAATGGTCGCTCCAAAAAGCAACATTCCTGCTAAACTTTCCGTTTTAACAAATTTTTGGAATATTGTCAGATACAGATTCTTTTTCATTTATGTATTGATTTAATAGATGGATAAGTAATAGTTATTAATGTTGATTTTAAATATATTTTTGTTTACATATTTTACCTTTTCAACACATGGCGCACACCAAGTCGCCCAAAAATACAAAATCAGCGTGTCTTTATCAGATTTCGTGCAGATATTAATATAATAACGGATTTGACTATTGTTTATTCTTATTTTCATTAATTCCGGGATACTTATTCCAGAGAGAAATTGTAGATGCCAGAAAAAAGAAAACTATTAACAAATTAAGATATCCTCCCATAATAATAAGCCATGCTCGACCTGATAATAAACTGCTTACAATATCTTTAAACAAAAAAGGGATTAATGGGAAAAAAAGGATGATCCATCTTGGGTATAATGTTTTTTTTATCCAAACCTGCTTTATGAATAGAAATGATAATACTGCGAAAAAAGGATATGCAAATAGTCTTAAAATATTGTTTGTTTGTGTTGCGAGTTTCGTACTTTCAGCAATATTTAGCTGATTTTGAATTGATAATTTTGCTGTAACTGCAATAGCGATGTATTCAGCATGGACAATTCCATATATAATGAAAATAGCAGCAAAACATATTACCACAATCTTTATAATATTTACAGAAGATGGTTTAAATGCATAATACACCTGTGATAATCCAATAAGATATAACCATGTAGCAACTAATGCTGAAATCCCGCTTAATATTATCCTGAGATCAGAACTATTGCCCATATTCTTAAGCAAATCTGTGCCTGAATCATTATAATATAATAACATATCACCTGCAAATAATACTAGTCCTCCTAATATCCCTGACAATCCTGAAATTCTAAACCAAAGTCTGTTCATTGTTGTTTTTTTTTAAATTTAGTGCATATATTATTTTCTTGTTTTTCCAAGTTTTCCTGCTATATACCCGGTAGTCCAGGCTGCTTGAAGATTGAATCCCCCTGTGATACCGTCAATATCCAACACTTCTCCGGCAAAATAAAGATTATCTACTACTTTACTTTGCATTGTTGATATATCAATATTGTCAAGACTGATTCCCCCACAGGTGACAAATTCTTCTTTGAAAGTAGTTTTTCCCCTAGCCTGATAAAGATCATTGGTTAGGATATTTATTATTTTATTCATTCCTTTTTTGCCCAGTTCATTCCATTTTTTATTGTGCGGTAATCCCGTTTTATCCAATAGAAACAACCAAAGTCGTTCTGGTAAAGAATATGGTCTTATATTGGATAATAGTTTTTGAGGATGTTCTATTATTATTTGGTTCAGATCCCGGCTTATTGCTTCGTTATTGACTTTATTTATCCAGTTAACTTTGACTTGAAAATGATAATTTTTTTCATGCAATATAACCGCTCCCAAAGAAGATAATTTTAAAATTGCGGGTCCACTCATACCCCAATGGGTGATCAAAAGTGGACCGTTTGCCGTCAATTTTGTTCCCGGCAATGAAACCAAAGCTTCTTCAATAACAATTCCCATTAGTTTTCTGACATCTTCATCGGGCATATTGAAAGTAAAAAGTGAAGGAACAGGATCAATGATCGTATGCCCTGTCTTTTCCAGCCATTCAAGACCTTTTTTCTTTGGAGATCCCCCTGTTGTTACTATCACTTTATCAAAATATTCTGATTCGATTTCAGGATTGACGAATTCCAGTCGGAGTTTGTCATCTTCTGGAATTATCTGTTTAACTCCATGATCTGTTTGGATAGTTATTCTGTGCTTTTTTGCTTCATTTATCAGTGTATTGGTAATACCGGCAGAATCCTGACTTTTGGGAAATACACAATTATCTTCCTGTATTATCAAAGGGACTCCTTTAGATTCATACCATTGCATAGTATCGTTATTGTCAAAAATTTTAAATGCGGATTTCAAAAGTTTTTTTCCTCTTGGATATGCATCCAGAAATTCTTTACGTGATTTTAGTGCATTTGTCACATTGCACCTGCCGCCACCGGAAATTTTCACTTTAGCAAGAAGCTTTTTTGATTTTTCAAAAATGAACACTTTTGCATCAGGATAATTGTCTTTGACGGCGATAGCTGAAAAAAATCCGGCTGCTCCTCCTCCGATTACTGCAACTCTCATGATTCGGGATTGATCAATACTATTTTACCAAATTGTTCACCTGATTCCATCTTTTGGAATGCTTCTTTCTGGTCTTCGATCTTATATACAGAATCTATGACAGGATGTATTTTGTGTTCTTCAACAAATTTTAGCATTTCTCTGAAATCTTTGTCCGATCCCATAGTAGATCCAAGTATTGAAAGTTGTTTCCAAAAAATAATTTGCGGGATCAAGTCCTTGATTTTTCCTCTTGTACCACCATAAATAACGATTCTGCCTCCCGGATTTATTATTTTAAAGTAATTTTTGAATCCTTCACCTGCAGCACTGTCTAATATCAGGTCAATTCCACCTGAAATATCAATAAGTTGTTTTGCCCAGTCTTCACTTTTATAATTTACTCCTCCTTTTGCTCCCAGTGATTTTGCTTTTTCTATTTTTTCGTTACTTGAAGATGTTACATAAATTTCCATTCCGGCTGCTTTAGCAAATTGTAATGCAAATAAAGCCACACCACCACCAATACCGGAAATCAATATTTTTTCGCCTTTTTGAGCTTTTCCTCTTACGAACATTGCCCTGTATGCTGTTAATCCTCCAAGGGGTAGGGCAGCGGCTTCTATATCGGACAGATGTGAAGGAACATCATAAATAAATTGTTCATCAGTATATACATAATCAGCCATCGTGCCATGATCCGGTAATCCCAAGATCCTGAAATTTTTACTTTGAACCTTTTCGTCTTGCCCCCAATGTTGTCCGGGATTGATTATAACTCTTCTTCCTTTGTATATTCCCATTCCATCGGAACCCAAAATTATTGGATATTTGATTCCTGCATATTGACCTTTTACTATCCACAGATCACGGTGATTGAGAGCAGAAGCGGTTATTTTTATTTTTTCCTTGCTTTTATAATGTTCCTCAATATCAAAATCAGTATATTCAGGATAAGAGTTTTCTTTTGATAATAATACTGCTTTCATAATTATATTTTTAAATCATTTTTAATAGTTTAAAGCGATCCAAACCTGCAAATCTCCAAACTTCCAAACCTCCAAACATCAAAATTCCTATGTTTTCTGTCAAATAAATTTAACAGTCCAAGCCTCACTTTTCAAAAACATCAAACACCGAATACAGGACAAAAAACAACATTCCAACATTCCATCATTTATAATCACCGAAGTTATAACGTAGGTGATCCAAACTTCCAAATCTCAAAACTTCCAAACCTGAAACTTGAAATCTTCAAACATCATTTTATCTTTTCCACCCCCTTTTGTTCCCCCGCCAGCGGGGGATTAATTCTCGTTTCAAAAACAACTTTAGTTGCTTATTTAGCTATTCAAGTTCTTCAAACATCCAGACGAATCCTTCCTTTGCACCACTCTCCAAGCAAAAGCCTGCCTCGTAATGAAATGTACGGGGGTTCCGACATCTTTGCAATCCGCCACAAAAACCTCCAAACAACAAAACAATCATCCATCGTTCCTATTCCTTAGCCCCACACTCAATAACAGCCATTCTTTGCTTTCCATCCATTTTAATTGATAAAGGCTTCTTAAATTTTATATGTTTGAAATAAGTAGTTTCTTCGATTATTTCTGCATTTTCAAAGAGATCATAATTGATATAACTTTCATCATTTTTAACCACAGAAAAATAAGCTATATTTAGATTTGTTAAATTATGAAAGAAATGAGAACCGTATGAAGCATCCAGAGGAAATCCGTCAAGATCTGTTTCCACAATTACTTTAGCTTCACTAATCTGAGGCCATGTTACCGGAATACCGAGGAATCTGTCTCTTGTCCCCCATCTTCCGGGTCCTATTAATATATATTGTTTCCCCTCTTTTTTCATTTTTTTATTCAAAGCATTAATTTCAGGCACCATTATATTTGTCATGGTTTTATCAAAGGCTTCTTCTTTGACATAAATAATATCTTTTAAATAATTTATCTCACCGTTTCCCATTATCTTTTTAGAAAATAATATAGTATTTTCTTTATTAAGTTCTTCCGGTTTCAAATTGTAGCTGCGGGTAGCCTTTATCAAAGGTTTGACTTGTAAAAGATAGAATACAGGTTCTTCTTTCAGATCAATTGCAAATTCAATTTCGATAGGTGTTCCAAAAGCTTTTTCAAAAATTTTCATCAGATAATTTAATATTTTAGCAAGTGGCACATATTCATTTTTCAAAATACTTGCAAAATCCACTACAATAGGTCACTGTCTGTTGACTCCAGGATACATTCTTTGATTATCATTGTCAAAAACCGAAGCACAATGAGTGAGAGTATTATGTTTTCTTGCATCATAAATATCTACTTTGGATATTGTTTCCATCACCCCGTGCATTAGATCAAATTCTTTTTTATCCATATTCAATGCATAAAAATATGTCTGGGTAAATTTTATTTGATCTTCAAGGGATAATACTTGTATCTGAGGGTGTTTTGGTGAAAATCTGTATGCATTCTCGCCATTAACAACATACATACCAAGACCGAAAGCTATGACTGCAAAACCATCATCCGGTTTCATATCGGCAAAAGGATAGAAATTGTATGATTGAGCTACACCGCTAACATGAGGGTACCAAAGATTATCATATTGATTACCAACCAGTTCCTGAATTACTATCGCCATTTTTTCTTCGCCCATTCGTTGGTCCAGTGCTTTTGCATAATTGATTGATTTTTCAGAAAAAACCGATGCAAAAACCAGTTTGATTGCCTGTGACAATTGTTTTAGCCTTATTTTTTTATTTGCATGGTTGTTTGGTATCACATAAGTTTCAAATATTCCTGCAAATGGCTGTGAAATACTATCCTCAAATGAACCGGAAGATCGTACTGCCAATGGTTTAGTGAAGCAATCAAGCAATTTTTTTAATCTGTCGGTAAGTTTCCTGCTTAGTCTGGCTTTTAAAAACTTATGTTTTATTTTTTCGTATGAAGGAATATGGTTATTGTTGAGTTTTAAGTCGATTTTAGCAATAAATTCTTCATATTCATGAACACCAATAACAGCTGTTTTCGGTAATTTTATTGAAATATCCTCAAACTTTTTCTCTATCTTGAATTGATAAAACAGCGAGTTTGCAAATGTTAATCCTCTTCCTTTTCCTCCAAATGCTCCGCCGCGCAAAGATACAATATTTCCATCAATTACGCATTCCAGTTCATCAATGCCAATAAGGTTTCCATGAGGTTTCTCATCTCTGTATTGTTTAATAGTTTCCAGTAAAAATTCTCTTATTTCAGATGCAGTTTCAAAATCATGAGCTTTTTTTGGCATTAATACTTTAGCCAGTTGAATTTCACTTCTGGCCATAAGCCATTGAGAAAAATTATCTTTTGCTGCATGATACATAATGGTTTCGTCCGGAATAGTTTGTATGATTTTTTCAAATTCTTTTATTGTTCTTGCTTTTAATATTTTAGCACCTTCTTTATTTCTAAAAATAAAATCTCCGAAATTTAAATCCTGGATAACTTTTGTTTTAAGTTCTTTTAAAAGGAATTCCGAACTCTTATCAATAAATTTAGCTTTTAAGGCATTTGCTTTTTCTTTAGCTTCTTTTTCCGATGACATTACAATTACCGGTAAATCAGGTTTTTGTTTTTTAATTTCTTTTATTAATTCAAATCCGGCATGCTTATGAAACCGGTTATTTCGTTTAAATCTTACATCTGTCAAAAGGCAATATAAATAATCTTTATATTC
>JALVEG010000605.1 GCA_027031145.1 Saprospiraceae bacterium
GGTTTCATTCTTTAAATTATTAACCGAAACATTTGGGACAGGAACTCCATCCCATTTCTTTCCTTTCTTTTCAAGCATAAATTTGTCCAGTGCAGCACCTTTTAATTCTTGTTTAGTGCTTCCACTTCTGTAATGATATTGTCCTTTGTAGTTAACTGGAAAAGGTTGTGGATCAACGATAATTTCAATAAAATCGCCTTTTTCTGTTTTATGTAAATTAACATCTACTAAAATGCCAAGAATATCTCTAACTTTATTTGGAATGTCTTCAAGAAGTTTTTTTGAGTTTTTCAAACTAATAATTTCGCCTTTGTCATTTTTGCCAATGATTATTTTACCTCCACTTGCATTAGCAAAACCGCAAATCCATTTCAGATATTCATCTTTCCAATTTTCTTTCCACTCAATATTTTGACTTTCTTGCATTTAATCTCTTTTTCCACAAAAATACAAATTATTAGATTAATTCAATAAATTGTTTATCAGATTTCGTACTTGTGTCCTTTTTTTACCTTGCCCATAACGGTCACGTATATACGCAGTGGCGGTTTTTATTGCACAAAGTTAATAAAAATTCTCTTACTTTCATTTTAGCTATACACTTTGTTTAGAAGCACTTAACCGACATTGCGTATATACATTGTTATGCCCTTTTATTCTTTTCGTTCTGTTTGTAGCGTTGGCAAAGACATACTCTTTTGCAATTTTTGGCTTGTGCTGTTGGTTTTAGCGAATTGCAAATGTGTATGGCTTTCAGCGTTGGCTTTTTCTTTCTTTTTATTGTTTTCTATAACCTTTTCTTTTGTTGTAATTGCAGGCAAATATTTTTTCAATAATTCCTTATTCGTTCTGTCGTTTTTGTCAAATAATATTTTGGGTTCTAATCTGCTTAATATTGACTTGTCGTATTTAAAATTATGTTCAAGGGTAATTTCATAATAATATTCTGTTCTTGACTTTTCTTTACCTTTTATTTGAGATTTGTGTTTTAGCTTGATTTCTTTTATTTTTCCGTAATGTCCCGTGAAAAACAATGGTTTTCCTCTACCACCTTGGTATAAAAATATTTCTTTGGTTTCTAATATTTCAGTAGGAAAATCTTGCACAAAATTATTTTGCTCTATTGCGTGAAAATAAAATTTATTAGTATTTGTAAGGTATGGAATGTCTTTTTTTCTGCAAAAACCTAAACTAACTTTTTCAATAGGTTTTGGTTCTGTTATGAGATATTTATTATATTCCGTTTTAGTATTAAAACCGCTTATTTTTTTTCTATAAAGTTCGGCTGTTTTTTCGTTTTCTATTTCTATTTTTCTGCATTTGCTGATCTCTAAAAAATCCGTTTCCTGATCTATACCTAAAAAACGTCTGTTTGCCAAATTTGCTGCAATTCCGGTTGTGCTACTTCCTGTGAACGGATCCAATATCCAAGCATTGGGTTTTGTTGAAGCCATTATTATTCTTGTAAGGACTGATAATGGTTTTTGTGTAGGGTGCTTTTTACAAGATTTTTCCCATTTTGCAATTGCCGGCAATTTCCATACATCTTGCATTTGTTTGTTATCATTTAATTGCTTCATCAACTCATAATTATAATAATGAGGCACTTTTTTTGATTTCCTTGCCCAAATTATTTGTTCTGTTGAATAAGTGAAATAGCGACAAGAAAAGTTAGGTGGTGGATTTGTTTTTTGCCAAGTGATAATATTTAGGATTTTAAAATCTAATTCTGTAAGTATTTGACCTATGCTAAAAATATTGTGCATTGTTCCACTTATCCAAATGGTCGCATCCTCTTTCATCACATTGCGAACCTTACTCAACCAATTTCGATTAAATTTATTGATATAATCAAAACCGTGTGATTTATCCCATTTTCCTTTGTTTACTGAAACAATTTGTCCGTTTTGGATTGACAAACCATTATTTGATAAAAAATAAGGTGGATCAGCAAAAACCATATCAAACTTATGATTGATTTTTATGTATTTGATAACATAGATTTAGCAATTCAATATCTTCATTTTGGACAAACTCACAGACTTCATCATTAAACATATTATTATTAATCAAAAAATCTCTTATTTCTTTAGTTATGTTAATTGAAAATGGTTTTTCAAAATTTAATCCCCAAAATAGTATTAAGTTTTCATCAGTTTTTACTTCAAAGAAATTTTCTCCATCTATTAAATCATCAAAACTCCACTTTTTAGTAAGTTTTTTACCTTTAATACTTTTAGTATTTGGTAATGCTAAATCAAAATCAGATAAAAAGTTCTTATCTTGAATTACTCTATATTTTTCATATTCTTTTGCTGATTTTTCTAATGCTTTTTGATGTGAGATTTTTCCTGCATTTGTAAGAATGTCATATCTATTGATTTTCAAGAAACTATCTAAAATTTCTATCCATTCAACCATTTTCATTGGTATATTCCTTTCGGCTTGTAATTCTGCAAAGTTGAGATAAAGTTCAACCAATCTATTTAGTTCGGAAACTTCTTTTTCTGACAAATAGTTTTTGGCAATAGAAACATCTGATTTTAAAATTTTTCCTTTGGGCGAATTTTTCCAAGTAGTTAAACCCATATTTTCTTTGTCCGCACTAACTCTTTTAACAATAATTTCACTTGCTGTACTCCCTGTAATTGCCCAATGTAATTTATTTTGAACCGTTTTGTAAAAAGTAATTGTTGTTTCGGCTTTTGGATTATAATCAATACTACATTGAGCATAAATATCTGTTATTTTTTGATAAAAGCGTCTTTCAGAAGCTCGTATTTCTCGAATTCTTTCGAGTAATTCATCAAAATAATCTTTTCCAAAAACTTGATTGCCTTGTTTTAATCTTTCATCATCTAATACAAACCCTTTAATTATAAACTCTTTTAAAGTTTTAGTTGCCCAAATTCTAAATTGTGTTGCTTGTTTTGAATTTACTCTATAACCAACTGAAATTATTGCATCAAGGTTATAAAAATTTGTCTCATAGGATTTTCCGTCATTTGCAGTTGTTCGGAATTTCCGAACAACTGAATTTTCATTTAATTCGCCTTCTTTAAAGATATTTTTTAAATGCTCACTAATAGTCGATTTAGATTTTCCAAAAAGTTCTCCAATAGATTTTTGAGTTAACCAAATAGTTTCATCTTCTAAAAAAACACTAACCCTAACATCTCCATTGGTTGAAGTATATAAAATAAAATTTGAATTATCCATATATTAAGATTGTTGTTTATAATATTCATTTTTAGCATTTTCGATATCTCCAAATGCTAATTTTGTTAATTCCTCAATTGACATATGAGTAATCATTGACTCACTATTTTTTAGAACGAAATTTTTAAAATCTTCATTTTCATATAAGTAATCTTGATTTTTGGAATATAGATAATGATTAATTTCATTGTTTAATAAATCAGAATCATCTAATACAATTTCCTCATTTATATATTGTTGTTTAACGATGCTATATGCCTCATTTTCTGAATTTGCTTTTACTTTTACAACTCTTTGTAGTGTTTCTGTTATTTCGATTTCAAATGTTTTCATAATTTTATTTTTTTATAAATTCCTCTTGCTTTAAATTCAATAAGCCCTTTATCTCTTAAAAATTGCAATTGTTGTCTTATTTTATCTTTGATAAAATTATTATTCGGATACTTTTGTTTTAATCTTTCTTCAAAAGAATAAATTTCTTTTAGTGTGAATGTTTCTTTTTGAATTGCATCAACACAGTTCATAATATCCAATATCCAACCTTTACTTTCTCCTTTTTTTGATTTGAGAAATTCAGTATCTTTCCATTTAGCTTGTACCTTATCTTTTGAAATAATTTCTGAATTTTTTACAAGAAAAATTCGTCCGCTTTCAGGTACTTTTGAGATGTCAATATTACATCCAACCCAACCTGCTCTTCTTGCATTTTTACTTAAAGGTTTTCTTTTTATAATTATGTCTGACGTAAAATAATGCTTTGGAATAATTATAAAATTATTGACCTGCCATTTTATTTTATCGTAAGTGAGAAAGAAGAAATTTGGATTTTCATCAGAATTAATTCTATCAATCATTGTTGAATATGCACCATCAACTATTTTATTTCCAATTTTGGTAGCATTTTTACTTTTTAGTTCAAATTGTTCTAAACAAGATTTACAGTAGAAATCTGCAACTGGTTTATTATTTTCAAATTCATTTAAATGAGCTTCTCCACAATTAGGACAATAACTATTATATTTAACCCAATTCTCTGTTAAAACACGTGCTATTTGAGAATTATTTGAGTAATTGATTGCTTTATATGTATCGAAACTTAATTTCATTTACGCAACATTTGCATAAGGGATAGTAGCAATTGTTTGAACTCCTTTTTCTTTTTTTTCAAAAGAAAAAGAGTAAGTGCGGATAGCCCGACCCTTTGGGGTTATGCCCAAAAAAACATAAAATAAATTTTCTTTTTTACTTGGATTTGCATTAATACTCTTACGAGCATTCACACGCATAATATTGAAATTGGCAAATAAACCATCAAAAAAGTTGTTATTTGGGTCTTTGCCTTTTACGTCTGAATTGCTTAATATCCACTGATGCCCTTGCTCGTTCAATTTATCGCAAAATTCCTTTAATCTTATTTGTTCTTTATCATCAAATTCATCTTTTGAATATGAGTTAAAACTTGAAGTGTTACTCAATGGTTTGTAAGGCGGATCAAAATAGAAAAAAGTATTTTCCGGTGCATATCGTAGTGTTTCGGAATAATCTCCATTTAAGATTTTAACTCTTTGCAAGACTTTTGAAACGGCTAATAAATTTTCAGTATTGCAAATTTGAGGTTTCTTATAACTTCCAATTGGCACATTAAATTCATTTTTACGATTTACTCTGTATAGTCCATTAAAACAAGTTCTGTTTAAGAAAATAAATAAAGCACTTTGGGTTGTTTGATCTGATTTTCGGGTATTAAAAAGTGCTCTTTTTTCGTAGTAATATTCTTTTTTTGCTTCTTGATCATCAGCAATATTATGATATTCAGTTTCCCAAGTAGAAAGTATATTTATCAGATCTTGAACATCATTTTTTATTGTTAAATATGAGTTTGTCAAGTCAGAATTAATATCATTTATGATAGCATTTTCAAGATTTGGATATTGTTCAAGCATCCAAAACAAAACAGCACCACTTCCCACAAAAGGTTCAATATATGTGAAATTATTTTGTTGTATGTTTTCCGGTAATTGCCTTTTGATTTGCTCAATCAATTGCGTTTTACCACCTGCCCATTTTAAAAAAGGTTTTGCTTTCATTCTTTATACTTTTAATATTTTTAACGCCTTTTGCATTCCTTTAACTGCGTAAGGCTCATTTTCTGTTACATTTAAAACTTTATCACATACCCAAAGCGTTAATAATTTTTCCTCCGGAACGTTGAAGAATTCAGCAAGTTTGATTACTTGATTTCGGTTAAGATTTCTTTCGCCTCTTTCAATTTTACTAATCATTGCCGTATCAATTTCAAGATAAGAAGCAACTTGTCTTAGCAAAATGTGTTTGCTTTCTCGTATTTTTCTAAGTTCTTGTCCTAATTTTTTCATTGTTCTTTGAGTGGCTTGTCAAATTTTGTCAAATTTACAATTATTTTTTGAAACTCGGTATGTGCGTTGGAAAAATTTTACTCTTTTATTTTTTTTGGGGGTTGGATTTGCGTGTTGAAAAAAAATAAATGTGTAAAATGAGCAGTTGGAATTTTTCGTCAAATTGGGCATAACGGTCAAGTGTATGGGGCGTCTCCGAAATTTTAGCGTTGCCTTGCGCATTGCAATTTTGGGGATGCCCTATACACATTGTTATGTGTCGGCGACCTTTAGAATTCCGTATTTTATTCTTCTTTTACTTAAGATAAACTCGAATTGGACTACTCCTCACGCTTTTTACCCCAAGAAAAACATCATTTTAACATTTACTCTTTAAAAAATCCGAATCCGAGCGGTTTAAACACATTTTACCTAGCCAAATCAAGATTTATTACTATTGCAAAAAAGTAAAATTGAGTTTTGCCAAAAACCTCTTTTCACTTTTTTCTTGATAAAAAAGTAAAGCAAAAAATCAAGGCTGTATTCTTTTTTTCACGCTCCAAAATCACTCAAAATTCTAAACGTCTTAAAACTCGCCCGACTTCGTCAGGGCTCAAACAATAATCCGTTTTTTACGAATTTTGACCGATTTTTCCACTAAAAAGAATAATGCCCTTTTACCAACCCCCAAATTTAAGAATTTTTACCTAAATCTATCTAATCCCAAGCGATTAATCTACATTTTTAAGCCGTTTAAACCCTGATTTTCGTTTTAATTTCCGCCTTAAGATTTATAGTTGAACCCAAAAAGCGGGTTGGCAATTTTTACTTTTTTTGCTGAACCCCCAAGAGCACATCACAGTTCGAAAATCCGCAAACCCACCTTGATTTTGGCGAATTATTACTCCGAATGCTTGTTCTACTTTTCCGAGTAATTTTGAAACTTATTGGAGCGAGTTTTTTTGCCTTTCCAATCCTTAAGCTTCACGCATTTTACCAAGATTTAGCCGAATTCTACATTTAAAAATCACAAACCTTATTGCTTTTTAAAAAACTGTCAGCAAAATGATGTTTTTTCTGGAGATTAAGCGCACGAACTATCATTAAATCATTTAAATATCCAGTAAAAGTATATCCCAAGCTGACACATAACGGTCAAGTGTATGGGGCGTCCCCGAAATTTTAGCGTTGCCTTGCGCATTGCAATTTTGGGGATGCCCTATACACAATGTTATGTG
>JALVEG010000606.1 GCA_027031145.1 Saprospiraceae bacterium
AATATTTTGATAAGTTTTGGCGGGACGGATCCCAATAATCTAACCCTTAAAGTATTAAATTCCATTTATAAATATTGCCAACAAAATAAAATTTCAATAACAATTATTCTGGGTTTAGGATATAATAATGAAGAAGAATTGGACAGGTTTAAGGATATAACTATTCATAAAAATATATCAAATATCTCTGATTATTTTTTAAATTCGGACATAATTTTCACATCTGCCGGTCGTACTGTGTACGAGATTGCCTGTATCGGTACACCAACTATTGTCATTCCTCAAAACAAACGTGAAACAACACATTTATTTGCTGATAAAAACACTGGATTCTATAAATTGCCAATAGCAGAAAATGTGTCCAATGAAGATATTTTAAATGCCTTTCTAACACTGGTTAACAATATTGAATTAAGAAAAGAAATGAATAAAAAGATGTTGTCTTTTGACCTTAAAAAAGGGAAAGATAAAATAATATCATTAATTAAAAATTTAATAGAAAAAAAATGAAAATATTAGACTTTTTTAAAGAAACAAATCCATATAGCGACGAAATTATCAGGCCGTATATAATTGCCGAAGCCGGTGTGAATCATGAAGGGGACATGGACTTGGCAAAAAGACTGGTTTATGAAGCTAAAGAAGGTGGGGCGGATGCTATTAAATTTCAAACATATAAAGCTGAAACTTTGGCATCTAAAAATTCTCCTGCTTACTGGGATAAAACAAAAGAACCTACCGAAAGTCAATACAAGCTTTTTAAAAAACACGATAAATTTTGGAAAAATGAATTTGAGAAATTAAAACAATATTGCGATGAGGTAAATATTGATTTTTTAAGTACACCATTTGATATTGATTCTGCTACATTTCTAAATGATTTGATGGATGTATTTAAAATATCATCTTCAGATATTACAAACAAACCGTTTATTGAGTATATCTGCAATTTTAATAAACCTATTCTCCTCTCTGTCGGATCTTCATATATGTATGAAATTGAGGAAGCTGTAGAATGGATTGATAAATTCGATTTACCTTTAGTTCTCCTTCATTGTATTCTTAATTACCCAACGTTGGACGAAAATGCAAATTTGGGAATGATTAAAGGTTTAAAACAAAAATTTCCGGACAAACTAATTGGGTATTCCGATCATACTCTTCCCGGCAATATGAAAAATCTTGAAATCGCAGCACTATTAGGTGCAGTAATTATTGAAAAACATTTCACTTTTGACAAAACTCTGCCCGGCAATGATCATTATCATGCTATGGATTATAAAGATCTACAGTTATTTAGAGCCAATTTTGATAAAACCCTATCTGTTGTAGGTCAAACCAAGAGAACTGTTTTGGAAACTGAAAAAATCTCAAGAAAAAATGCGAGAAGGAGTTTAGTCGCTTTCAAAAACATAAAAAAAGGACAAAAAATCTCTAAAAATGACCTTACCTGGAAAAGACCTGCTTATGGTATTTCTCCAAGATTAATTGATGAAGTGATAGGGAAAAAAGTATCAAGAGATATAAAACAGGATGAAATTATTTATTGGAATATGATTTTATAGTTTGAATTATCCTCTTTGAAACTTTGCCATCTATTTTATATGCATATTGGGATATAAAATCATCATATTTTGTTTTATCAATACTGATTTGATTGCTGTCCAAAAGCTTTATAATATTTCTTATTTCATTTCCATTTGTAGCTTGAAATGCTACACCGGCTTTTTTATAGTTTTGAATATCTTGTTTCAGGTGATCTATAATTATCAATGGTTTATAAAAATACACTGCTTCAGCACCAACAGTAGAAAAGCAGGTTACTACAATTTTACTCAAAGATAATAATTTATAAAGATCATAGTAATACAATATTTTATAATTTGAACATCCTGCTATTTTAGCTAAATTATGATAATATTCAAACTCATTTTTCTCCGAAGGATGAAGTTTCACCATCAACAAATACTCAGAAAAATGCTTTACTGCTGAAAATAAATCTAATGCTGCTTTCTCCCTTAAACTTTCATCTCGTTGAAACTGGGAAGCAAATATGATAATTTTTTTTCCAAGAGGGTTTATATCCAAGTCATTTTGTGAATTTTCAATTAGTTTAGGAATGACATCTGTTCTTATTTGCCCTGCAAGAATTAATGAATCCAGGGGATAATTGCCTTTTTTATTCAATATTTCTTTCCAATATTTTCCCCATAATATATTATAATCCGGAAAAGGTTTTCTTTGAGTATCTTGTTTTGAATACATATATGACGGATGTAGAAGGTGTATCGTACCATGCTGAATACCAAATGTAGTAACACCACTTTTCTTTGCAGCATCAAATATGCTTTTTATTCTGGGACTATTTTCATCAATACTACTTATAGATTGAATATTCTCAAAACCTTTGAAAAATTTTGAATATGATAGATATTTAAAAATAAGTAATCGCTTTGCCGGAATTGAATGGAAATAAGAAAAAATAAAATCATTTACCGGACTAAATTCCGAATTGGAAACCTCTCTAAAAATATTTTCCAGTTTATTATTTAACTTATTGGTTTCTTTTCTGATTTTGCTTGAAAATAAACCTGATAATAGAATTATTTCACCAAATAAAGTTTTTCTTTTTGGAAATAAACTAAAATCAAGATTAAAAAATTTTGAACGTCCTTTAAGCTTTGGAAATTCTTTTTCATCTAAAATGATAAAACTGTTATCCAATTCTTCAAATAAATACTCCAGGTTATAATTCCCTTTCTTTAATTCTAAAGTATTTATATCCAATATTGCTTGCTTGATAGAATGATCAATAACAATATGTTTTGACTTTTTTAGACTTCTAATTTGAAATAATCCGACAATCGATCTAAACAGAAAAAACAATGAATATTTAAAAATAATAAAGTAATTATACTTTTCTTTGGAAAGATTTGGAAATTGTATTTTTAGTTTTTCAGTGTCATATTTGTAGTATTTCCATCCTTGATTTTCCGTAAAAACTTTAATCTTTTTATAATTATTTAAATATCGATTTACTAATTGTATTTCAAAGATTGCATTTCTTATAAAAAAATATGTTCTGAATTTATAATAATGCCAGAAACTCATATTTTCAATCTTGAAAATATCAGAGATAGGTTTCCCTTTAAATTCAACTTCCCCAAAATCTATAATATTTTGAAATATTTCTGAATTTATTTTTGATTTTTGAGAGTCGGAAAGCTCAATTATCTCGAATTCAATATCATCCAAATTTTTTGAAAATAATTTATTTGTTACTAAGACTTCATAATCTTCTATAGAACTATTTATTAAATCAAAAATGTAATTTTTCTCTATTAGAGATATTTTTCTGGAAACTATTATCGCGTTTTTTTTTACCATACTGCAAATATATCCATTAAAATTCAATTCTCTTAATTAATAAGCGTAACATCACCTGCAATAATTTCTTTTTTATTATTTCCAAGATTAAGTATTAATATATAAACATATACACCGGAAATTGATTTTTGCCCTTTAAAAGTGCCATCCCATCCTCTATTTGAAATATTAACCGGTAAATCCGATTCATAGTAAATTTTCTCTCCCCAGCGATCATAAATATACATCTCATAAGTAATTTCGTTAATATTGCTTTTTATATAAAAGATATCATTCATTTGATCTTGATTCGGAGAAAATATATTTGGAATATATAAAAATACTAATGGAATAGCAAGTGTGTCCGAATTACAAAATTCACCGGAATTATCAGACAAGAACACATAGATATATTTATTATTTTCATAATTAAATTTTTCTGGAAATTCAATTTTATGGATACAAAAACTATCTTTATACCAATTTACTTCAATGCTATTACTTTTATTTGTTAAAATATTTTCGAATGCAGTTAAATCAATTATTGAATTATCAAAATGACCGTTCTGCATCACCAGATTAAAACCAGTAATAGATAATTTCTTTTTATAAGTCAATTCAATTGTAACAATTGAATCACATCCTATTGAATTATCCAATATCTCTGTACCTGTAGGATTACTTTCATCATAAGTCATACCATTTACTTCAACAAAATATCCGTCTCCCTCACAGCCTAAATAATTTTCCTCTCCAAATGATTCCGCACAATAATCAAATCTTTCTATACATACATTATCAATAGTTCCGGTTAATTCTCTTAAATACCATCCACCGGAATGATTACCATGTTGAATATAATTTAAATCATCAAGATCCGGAATATCTAATGAAACAGGTCCGTCTCCTAAAGGGTTTTGCTTATCTTCATCAGAATAAATATTCAAAGTTAATGTGGAACAGGATTTTTTTAATTCAACATATATAAGATCACCCAATTCGCTATATGTTAAATGGTCAGATAAATATTGGGTTGTACCATCTCTGGCCCGAATTCTAAAAAACAAATCTCCATCAGGTGGATTTAGCGCTGTGTAACTAATACCAATAACATCCTGTGTCCCCGGAGGATATCCTGTACAATTTAAATCAGGGCAGTCATGGTTTGGATCCTGATCTGTCTCTGTTAATGTAAAAATATTATGTCCTGTAAACGGTTGCCCATTATTGTGAGATCCCACGCTTTCAGGCAAAAACTCCAAAGTCATTTCCCAACAATCTCCTGATGAAAATGGGATATCTAATTTCTTAAAAACTCTTCTTTGAACTGCATCACGTGCACCATTAATATATTGAAGTTTACCTTCTTTAACTACCACTAATGTTCCAACTTGATTCCAGTTTCCCTGTGAAGAAAAATCATCAAAATAATCACATTGACCCAAACTAATAGATATAGAACCAATCGTTAGAGATAGTATGAGCAACAGTTTTAAGGTTGATCTTTTCATTTTTTTGATTTAAATCATTTGATCAACAAAACATCACCTGCAAAATTTTCCGTTTTACTATCTCCATATTTTAATACTATATAATATACATATACACCGGGATTTAGCCTTTTGCCTTTAAAAGTACCATCCCACCCTCCATTGGAATCATTAACAAGTAAATCTTTCGCATAGAAAACATTTTCTCCCCATCTGTCAAATATATACATTTCATATAAAACCCCTGAATTATTGCTTTTGACATAGAAAACATCATTGGATTGATCATTATTGGGAGTAAAAATATTTGGAATATCTATAACTATATCTTTGTTTTCAATTATAATAGCTTCAACAAAAACAGAATCAGACAAACTACAGCCATCTTCATCAGTTATTTCAACAACATATTCAGTATCTTTTTCAGGATTAGCGACAGGATCTAAACAATCATCACAAGACAATCCACCGGAAGGACTCCAATGTATAGTTACAGGATTCATATCTGTTTCCACATTTAATCGATATGAATTATCATCTGGTATTACATTAATATTTATTGAATATGGTTTAAATTCCTCTATGGTAAATGCTTCTGAAGTATATACAATACAACCGTCATTATCAATAATATCATAAGTATAATTTCCATTAGCAATAGTATCAATGATAAAAGGAAGTGAAGTTATTTGATAACTTCCTATATTTTGTATATCTAATGTTATAGGCAATGTGGTATTCTCAGCAGATTGAATGATAAATTTACCAAAACCAAAACAATTTTCATCTTCTGTCAAAACTGTTGCATCGGTTTCTTTTTCCGTTAGATTGATATTAATTATACTGTCACATCCATAAATATTTGTCAGAATTTCCGTACCATCAGGATTATTCAGATCATAAACATTGTTTCCTATATCGAAACTTTGTCCGGGACATATTTCCTTATGAAAATCAAAATATGTAACCGGATTTACAATTACTTCTATTGTAGCAATAGACTCCGGACACGAACCCGAAGATTCAATTTTGTATTGAAAATCATAGATTCCTTTATCTATATTTTTAAAAGAAACATTTTTAGCCATGGATGAATTGATATCTACTCCTGAATTATTAATATCAACCCAAATACCTCCACTATCATGACTTCCCAGTAAGGAATCCAGATTAACAAAACTACCATCATTACATATTTCAATGCTGTTATTATTTCCGGCAGACAATGCACCTACAATGTTTACAATCAAAAAAGATGTATCCATACCGCAAAGATCCGTCTGACCTGTTATAAGATAAAAATAATAAGTCCCTTTATTTATTTTTGAAATATCAATATCTCCTGTTCCGGTATTTAACGAGCCGGTTTGTTCCTGGTCTATAAATTGATAACTTGTATTTGCTTCAGGTTTTAATTCATTTACAATATTAATAGTACTGGTTTCTCCTTCACAAAAACTAATTTCTTTATCTGTCCCAGCAGAAATTACAGACTTTACTTCTATTGTAATAATTGAAGAATCAGCTGAACAAGTTTGATTACCAGCTATTTTATATTTAAAATAATAAAGACCTTTGTCTATACCTGAAAAATTTATTTCTTTAGTGTTACTCAAATCAAAACCATTACTATTTGACCAACTACCATTTAAATCATGATCACCCAGCAGACTGTCAAGATTAACTGTGTTGTTAACATCTGTGTTGCAAACTATATAATTATTATCATTTCCTGCATTTGGAGCTGAAATAACATTAACTGTTAATTGAGCTGTATCTTCATCACAAAAACTATTTCCCTGTAAAATATATTTAATAATATATTGACCTGTATCATAATTTTCAAAACTATATGTATAAGGCATTGTTATTAAATTCCCTGAATCATCAATCCATTTACCATTTATACTATTGTTATCTGATAAATGATCAAATAAATTAATATTTATTC
>JALVEG010000607.1 GCA_027031145.1 Saprospiraceae bacterium
AATTCGATACAGTTCTGCTTGTTCATCATCCATTTTTAGTAACATAGATCTTGTATGCTTTGATTCTGGTAATGTATATGTAATTTCATACATATTTTGTGTCAGTTCTTTTGCTTTTTCTACTGATATATTAGATTTTTCTTTATGCAATATTCTTTCAAGTTCTTTATAAATACTATAAGCTGTGAAAGATATGCAAATATGAGCTTCAATTCTCCTTTGTAAACGATGATATATTGGCCGTATTCGTAAATCTGTTTTGGACATTCTAAAAGCTTTTTCAATATGCCATAAATTTGCATAATTTTCTATTATCTGACTCCCTGATAATTTTGAATTTGTAATATATCCTTTTAACCCATCCCACTTGTTATCTTTCTTATATTTATCATAATCAATTGCAATTGATACTTCACCTTCCAGTTTTAAATACTTGTTGTATCCTCTGTTATTTATATTTGATTTTGTCAATTTACCAGATTTTATTCTCTTTTCAAGTCTTTTTAAACCACGTTCCCTGTTGTGAGCATCCTTTTTTGCCCGTTTTTCTGAATAACTGATTATTATTCGAGTGTTTTCATCTTTTTTTATCGTTATTATTTGTCCGTCTTTTAATGATGATTTTAAAATTTCTTCTTTTATCTCTTTTGTCTCATTTTTTATTCTTGCCCCAAGGATATATTCGTAACCTTGCTCTTGCAATGATTTGATATTTTCATTTGATAAAAGTCCGGAATCTGCAACAACAATAGGTTTTTCTAAATTGAATTTTGTGCTTATTTTTTCAAGAAACGGAATAAGTGTATGTCCCTCATAAGTATTACCTTCAAAAATATCATAACCAACTGCATAACCACCTAAACCAACCAATAAACCTAAAAATATTTGCGGATTACTGTGCTTCCCATCCTTACTGAAACCTGTTTTTCGTAAATCATCTTCATCTGTTGCCTCAAAATAAAGAGTAGTCATATCATAAAAAACAATGCCTATATGACCACCAAGAATTCTTTTAGTATGGTTAAATGCTATTTGTTCAACCTTATCTTTTAATTGATTATTTAGTTTATCTAAAAAACGATAAATACTATCCTTGTTTAAACTAACTCCTTGATAACGATATAAATATTCTATGGTTTTAAGTTTGCTTAATGGAAAAGCAAGTCTTGAAATTACCAGATGCCTAAATAATTCTTCTTTTACTTTATCAAAACCTATTTTGTCATAAATCTTTCCAAATATCAATTCTGGACCAACAACACGAATACTAGCATTACTTAATGACTCAAATATATGTTCAACAATGGTATCTGTTTCTGATATAAATAATTTAGGTTGACAACTTAAACGTTCGAGTTCTTGTTTACCCAAATATTCTAACTTTTGTATTTCCTGTTCTGTTCTTCCACTGCCGATTGTCTTAACAACTTTATATTTACCTCTTGATTTTGATATAATTTGAACTGAAATGCTACCAGAACGATTCTTTAATTTTCTTAAAAACATATGCAAATATAGCTTGCAACACCCATTTGTAAAAATCGACAATTGAAAATCAGTGAGTTACAGCGATTTTTTAATGAAGTGCGAAAAACAGGAAAAAGGAAAAACAGGC
>JALVEG010000608.1 GCA_027031145.1 Saprospiraceae bacterium
CTATTTTTACAATTATTTTTATAGCACTTGTAATATGTTTATACTACTTCAAAAAACAATTCAAAAACACATATATTTTCATTATTATCCTATTACTATCTTTTCTTTTTAGAGATAGAGTATTGCTTTTTTCACTAATTGGTATAGGAATAATCTACTATTTTTTTCATGGTTTACGCCATTTAAAAAGATGGCTTTGGGACGATCGATGCCTCTTTGGCGCTATAACAATTTTTGCCTCTGCTTACATCCTGTCTCTACTCTTTGCACATAAAATCACTCTTCCTTTGAGCACACTGGAGCAGATAGCAATATTTTTGGGTATCTTGTTTCTTGGCCTCTTTGCAAATCCCAATATTCTCTCTTCCCATAGGTTTTATAGATATAGACTAAAAGATGTATTTTTAAAAGGGGATGACATAAAGCTTAATGAAATAAATAAAGATGAAAGCATTGCTCCATACCATCTCATAAATACCACACTTAACGTACAAAACGATAAAAGAAAAAATAGCGACTATTTTCTCTTGTCTGCTTATTACTGTGGTTCAAAAAAGACAAAATATGCCCTAACGAATGAAACTGCATACCATAAAATGACATTGGCTACCGCCATTACCATATCCGGAGCTGCCCTCAATCCTCAAATGGGTTTGTATACCAATAGGGTATTGGCCTTTTTTATGACTCTTTTTAATCTAAGACTTGGATATTGGGCACTCAATCCCCTTGTTTACAAAGAAGATAAACAAAACAAAAATTTATTCAAAAAAATTGTCATCTTTCTTGCAAAGCGCGATATAACCTTTTGGCCTTGGTACAATTTGGCTGAGCTTTTTGGCAAAAGCAATATCCATAGAACCAGAGTCAATCTCTCTGATGGTGGACACATAGAAAACCTCGGCGTTTTCGAACTTCTACGAAGACGATGTCGTCTCATTTTTGCTATCGATGCAAGCGCAGATCCAAAATACACGTTTGATGATTTGAAAAATCTACAAATACGTGCAAGAAACGAACTAGAAATCGCCATAGAATTCGATGAATATCAAAATCCTGAATATGTGATAAAACCAACTATTAAAGATGGCTTTAGCCAAAGGAGCTATACCATTGGTTGTATGTATGAACTGACAGATGATAAAAACACAAAAAATTTCTTCGGGTATTTTATTTATATCAAAGCATCCATCACAGCACAAAAAACAAAACTCTCCAAAAAAGATAAAAAAAATGCATTTTATTCATACAAAAATTACCACCCAAAATTCCCACATGAACCAACATCTGATCAAATTTTTGATGCATACCAATGGAAGGCATATTACAAACTAGGAGAGATTATTGTCGATGAGTTTTTTCAAGATTTCAAGAAAGAGCCAACAATAAAGAATTTAGAAAAATATATTGAAGATAAACTGCAAGGAGCAAAAGCTCCTTAAAACTGTATCATCCCCTCAGTCGGGCTTGAGGCAGTAGCATAGGGCTTTTTAGGAATGCGTCCAGCTAGATAACTTAGCCTTCCAGCAATCACTGCATGCTTCATAGCCTCAGCCATTTGGATTGGATTTTTGGCTTGTGCGATAGCTGTATTGGTAAGCACC
>JALVEG010000609.1 GCA_027031145.1 Saprospiraceae bacterium
GGAAGCAAATAAATATATAGACAGTGACAAACTCATCGACTTTAAATACTTTTTTGTCAGGAAAGTGATGTTTGTTAAATATTCACAGGCTTTCGTTGTAATGCCAGGAGGTTTTGGGACGTTGGATGAGTTGTTTGAAACACTCACATTAATACAAACGAAAAAAATATCGAGAGTTCCTGTAATTCTGGTTGGATCAGATTTTTGGAAAGGCTTAAAAGAATGGATTACAAATGTTATGTTGGGACAGGAAAAAAACATAAGTGCTTCTGATCTTGACTTGATGCCTATTATTGATGATCCTGAAGAAGTTGTAAAATATATTTCAGATTTCTATTCGGGTGAAGGAGAGAAAAAGCTCAAACCAAATTACGAATTGTAATTTCATTTTAGCTTTTTCCTTAGCTAACCCATTTTGAAAATCATTAATATTTAAGGTGTTCTTTTTAGGAAGCCTCATTTGTCTAATATCATAGTTGAATATCAAAGTTCTGTGTAATATTATTCGTGCATTCGTGGCTTTTAAAACCCTGTTAAGTATATGTAAAATTAATCATTGACTTTATTTCCGATTTTAAGGGTATATTTACCACATTGTTCCTTTGCAACGGAATAATCTTCTTCCCAAACAAATGAGCCAACATAATCGATAGCTTTTCTGATTATCGCTTTATCATGAATAGTTGTCCCTCTTCTTAAAACATCTACAAATGTAGATCTTCCTTTGCGATCAATACATATTTTAAATGTTATTTTTCCACTTTTTTTAAGATTCAACATACTTCTTTTAGGCCTTGAAACAGGTTGTCTTCCAAATATACCTTTCCCTGAACCATCAAAAGCCCCTACTCCTACTCCACCGGTTCCTATACCTGAAGTACTGTCGTTTCCCGATTTATCCTTTCCCGCTCCCTTACCTTTATTTCCCTGACCGGTACCCGAACCGTTTTTATTTGACGGAGATGAAGAATTATTTCCGTTATCTGAAACTGGACTGTTAATCGCTCCCGGCACCTGGGAAGGTACATCTTCCACTTCTTCTCTGGAATCAGTCTCTACCGGTGTATTATTTGTTTTAGGTTTATTGTTAGTTTCCTCTTTTTGTTTCGGAACTTCATTTACCACTTCAGGTACTTCTTCTACTGCCGTTACATCCGGTTCATCCTCAAAGATATCAGATTCAGCTTCAGCTGTAGGAGTCTGGGGAGGTGGAACCTGAACCTTTGGTTGCGGTATAGATTTATTTGGATTCTTATTAGGTATTTTTTCCATAGGAGCTGTCCTTACTTTATCCACTGTTTCATTAAGAGGTCGTTGTTTGCCTTCGGCAGCCTGTCCCTTAAAGCTATTTGATGCTCCTAAATTATCAAAAGTAATAGCAACTGCATATTGTTTATCGATATTCTGCAAAGGGTCATCCCTAAGGATAGGATATAATGCTATTAGCAGTATTAAAATATGAATTGCGACTGAAATACGAAGACTTTTTTTCTTATTTTTATCTTCATTAAATAATGTAGCAGAAATTGTACTCATCGATAAAAATTTTATAAAAAACGAAGTAACTACTCAGGTAGAAATTTTTTTCAAAATTTCTACCTGA
>JALVEG010000610.1 GCA_027031145.1 Saprospiraceae bacterium
TAATCTTAATACCAAAAATCCTACAAAATCCTTCCCTTGCACCACTCTCCACGCAAAAGGTTTTCCGACCTCTTTGCGAACAGCCTCCAAAACATCCAAACTTCCAAACTTCCAAACCTAAAACCTTATTAACTTTTAATTCCCCCCCTTTGTTGTTCAACGGAGTGTTCCACCTTTATCCCCCGCCCCCAAGTGTAACACTGACGTTAGTTACACTGGGCAAGCAGCGGGGGATTAATTCCCTCTTCAAAAACAACGAACACAGAACAAGGAACAAAAAAACATTATTTTTAATCGCCTGAGTTTCAACGTAGGTGATCCTTTACTCCAATTCTATCCGGCTTCAAAATCACTTCCCTTCGGTCGTGCTTTTGAGTCCTAAATTCTCAGATATTCAGTCTTTCTTGACCGATAACCGTTAACCGGCAATCCCCACTATGAAACATATTTCCTTCTCCTGTAAAAATTAAAAGCTATACCGAAAAGAAACAGCAGAATTAAAGGAACTACAATATTAATCAATTGCCATTTGGTTTTTTCTTTCATCAGTTTTGCCTTGTCGAGAAGACGCAATTTTACTCTTTTGGCTCTGGCTGCCAATATTCCCGAATCATCCATCATATACTCAACTGCATTGACAATAAAATCTTCATTACCTTCAAATTTATGATTTTCCCATTTATTGTATCCTATAGGTGTAAATTCTCCCGTCTTGGAATTGTAAAGATTTTTAACAAAATCGGCATCTCCCACAAATATCATCTTCCCTTTTTTCTCACTATGATCAATAAATTTATCACCTATTTTTCCCAGCATGTCTTTTGTATCTGATGTAAGACGATTCTTGAAAAAAGAAGTGAATTTACCTTCCACCAATACAGATATCGGTAAAAAAGATTTATTATATAAATTGACATCCGGTTTATAATGCAGTATCTGATAAGTAAGTCTCATCGGATAAAGCTGAAACCTGCTCCTGCGCGAAGAAGTCAACAATATTGTTTTCTTTATCTCCGGAGAAGTTCTGATGGTATCTATCGAACTCACAAAAGACATATAAATATCGCTCAAACCTCTTGAAATCGGGTGATCCGAAATGGAATTGACCAACAGATCATAATACCAGGGAAAATTTTCAATTTGAGGCTTATCTCCATTCATACCGACCACCTGAGGTATTTTAGTGCATTGAAGATCCTGGATCAGATTAGGGTTGATACGAATACCGTATTTAAAAAACAGGTCATCCAGTCCATTATCGATCAATTCAGGTGTATAGAACTTATGTCTATTTATACTATCAAGATCAGCATGGATCTTATCTATCAGCCAGATTATATTCCCTCCATGCATAAGATACTGATCAAGTACAAATTGATTCTTTTTGCTGAATTTTTTTGTTGGTCCGGGAACTATCAATAAATCTATATCAGGAAGAATCTTATAAGTACTGTCAATATTGAGTTTGCTAACATTATAAAACTTACCCAGCTCTTTGTATAACGATGCCAAATGAAAATCATCAATCTCTCCCTTTCCTGAAATAAAAACGATTTCACCTTTTTTCTGCATCCTTAATTTTTGGATCGCATTGGCAAATTT
>JALVEG010000611.1 GCA_027031145.1 Saprospiraceae bacterium
CGAAAGCGGTGATGACTTGCATGAATTTATCGAATTGTACAATGCAGGTAATGACACAGTTGATATGAAAGATTATTCATTTACAGATGGTATCAAAATGACTTTTGAATCATATTTTTTTGCCCCAGGCACATATTTGGTTGTAGCAAAAGACAGTGCAACGATCAATGATTTCGGTATTGATGCCATTTTGTGGACAAGTGGTGGTTTGAAAAATTCAGGAGAAGCTATAGTACTTGCTGACAATAATGGTATTACAGTAGATTCTGTTAAATATGATGACGGAGGAGATTGGACATCAAAACCGGATGGAGATGGTCCTTCTCTTGAACTTTGCAGTTTTTCAAAAGATAACACAAAGCCTGAAAACTGGAAAGCTTCAGTTCATCCTACCGGATTAACAGTAAATGGTAAGGAATATCTTTGTACTCCCGGTGCCCCTAATTCTGTAGAATGCGATACTGTTCCACCTCAGGATTCAGAGGTTAAACTCGTGATAACGGAAATAATGTATAATGATCCGGGAGATCCTGACAGCCTGGAATTTATTGAAATTTATAATGCAGGTAATGATACGGTATTTCTTAATAATTTTCAATTAATAACAAAAACAATAAATTTTGAGTTTCCCGACAAATATATAAAACCACATAAATTATTAACATTGTGTAAAGATCCTGTTGTATTTCAAAAATATTTTAACGTATTTGCCATATCATGGGAATCAGGTGGTCTTAGCAATAAAGAAGATACTTTAGTTTTATTGAATAATCTTGGGGATACAATTGATATTGTGGAATACAAAGACTCCGGAAACTGGTCGCAGTTAGCTGATGGTAACGGCTATTCTTTATCGCTATGTAATCCTCTTTCAGATAATAATATAGGCTCCAACTGGCAGGCATCTCCTGTTTTTGCAGGATTTGATTATAATGGTTTGGAAATGCATGCTAATCCGGGAAGCTTCAATTATTGTTCCTATGATATAGAATATTTGCACAAAAAAGATTCAACAGGAATGATTATCAATCCTAATCTTTTTTCATATATTGAAGGGACTGTTTATGGAATTAATTACAATAAAAAAGGACTTCAGTTTGTTCTTTCCGGTGCCAATAACAGAGGAATATGGATTTACAGCAACTCAAAAGATTTTGGTTACACAGTTAAAGAAGGAGACAAAGTTGCACTTTGGGGCAAATTAGATCAGTATTATGGTCTTGAGCAAATCAAGCCTGATTCTGTTGTTTTTCTGGAAGGAGATACTCTTTTGTATGATCCTGAAATAGTAACAAAAATGGATGAGAGCACAGAAGGACAATTGATTACTATTAAAAATGTCCATTTGATAAACTATTTGAAATGGACAAATACCGGAACAGGATTCAATGTTGATGTTACAAATGATACTGATACATTTGCAATAAGAATTGATGCTGATACCGATATTTTTGGTAAACCTGCTCCTATCGGAACATTTAATATAACAGGATTGGGTGGTCAATATGATAAAGTCAAACCTTTATTTGACGGATATCAACTTTTACCACGATATATATCAGATATTGACCCATATGAAGCCGAAGCTTATCCTTTTAAAACAATCGGAGAAGTAACCGGTACGGATGACGAAGGAGTGGGAACATCTCTTGGTCAATTATGTGAATTGAGAGGAGTGGTCTATGGTGTTAACTTACGTCCAAACGGCTTGCAGTTTACGATAATAGATCAGCTAAAAAATGGAATAGGAGTATTCAGCTCAAGTGAAAACTTTGGTTATGAAGTAACTGAAGGAGATTTCATAAGCATTAAAGGAAAAATAAGTCAATACAACGGGTTATTACAAATAATTCCTGATACATTAAATCTGATAAGTCAGGATGAAAGCCTTTATCCTCCATACATCGTTACTACTCTTGACGAAAACACCGAATCACAATTAATTACCATAAAAAATTGTAAACTCAAAAACATAAGTGACTGGAAAGGGGATGGCAGCAGTTTTAATGTAACTTTTACAAATGGTACTGATGATTTTAAAATGAGAATAGACAATGATGTTGATTTATCTACAAGTGCAGCTCCTGATTATTCATTCAATCTGACAGGTATCGGCAGCCAATATGATCCTTCAAAACCTTATACTGAAGGGTATCAAATAATGCCGAGGTACGCTTCCGATATTGAAAAATTGACAAACATCATCGAATTTGAAGATAATGATATACAAGTCTTTCCCAATCCTGTAAGCGAATTTGTATCAATTAATACAAATGGAAAAAAATTCCATAAAATAATAGTTTTTTCATCAACAGGTATTAAGGAGATTGAGATTCCTTTTAAATCAAAAATAAACACAAACAGATTATTACCCGGAATATACAATTTAATGCTTATAGGAGAAAGAGAAATCGTAGTTAAAAAACTTTTGAAAATTTAACCTGCATTATTCACAGATTTATCAATTACGAAAATCTGTGAATAATGCGAGTTAAGTTGTATCGTTTTACAGTCAAAAAAAAACTGCTTCATTTTTGAAGCAGTTTTTTTTATCCGTAAGAATGTTTTCTATTCCTTATCCATTTCCATATCCATTTCCATATCTTCCTCTTCTTCAATTTCTTCTTTAGGATAAACAAATAAATCATTGTATTTACGCATTCCTGTACCTGCGGGAATCTTCTTCCCTACTATAACATTTTCTTTAAGCCCGATAAGGTTATCTTTCTTAGCACCAAAAGCTGCTTCACTAAGTACTTTTGTCGTTTCTTGGAATGATGCAGCTGATATCCAGCTGTATGTATTCAGGGAAGCTTTGGTAATACCAAGTAATACAGGCCTGCTGGTTGCAGGAATAGCATCTCTGTACTTTAACTGTTTTTTATCATTTCTTTTCAGGAATGAATTCTCTTCTCTGATCTCACGATCCGATACTATTTGCCCTTTTTTATAACTTGTACTACCTCCAATGTCTGTAATTACCTTTTTATCATATATCCATTCATTCTTTTCGAGGAAAACAAGTTTTTCAACCTTCTCTTTTTCAAGGAAATTGGTATCACCTGCGTCAATGATCTCCACATGTCTCATCATTTGTCTGACTATTGTTTCGATGTGTTTGTCATTGATGTCAATACCCTGAGATCTATATACTTCCTGTACCCCGTTAAGCAAATATTTTTGCACTTCATATTGTCCTTTAATATTCAAAATATCAGTCGGAGTAATAGGTCCGTCACATAGAGGAGTACCGGCTCTGATAAAATCTCCGTCCTGTACCAAAATATGCTTTGACAGACCGATCAGATACTTACTCTTTTGTCCTGTTTTCTCATCAACAACTTTTATCTCTCTTTTACCTCTTTTTATTTTTCCAAAAGAAACGATACCGTCTATCTCACTTATAATAGCCGGATTAGAAGGATTTCTCGCTTCAAACAATTCGGTAACCCTTGGCAGACCACCTGTAATATCCTGAATCTGGCCAAGTTTCCTTGGAATCTTGGCTATCAATGTACCTGCTTTTATCTCATCTCCGTTTTCTACTGAAATATATGATCTTACCGGCAGGTTATAAATTTTCAGTTCCTCTCCCATTGAATTAATAATTCTAATAGTAGGAATTTTTCTTTTGTCCTTAGATTCGATAATTACCTTTTCGATATGTCCCGTTTGATCATCTCTCTCCGGCCTGTAAGTAACGCCCTCTATAATATCAATATATTCTACAATTCCGTCAAATTCACTAACAATAGTAGCATTAAAAGGATCCCATTCACATAATGTCTTACCTTTACCTACTTTCTCTCCATCTTTTACATGCAAAATTGATCCATAAGGAATGTACTTAGTTGTAAATACTCTTTTAGTTTCAGGATCTACAATTTCCAATTCACCTGATCGTGAAATAACTATATTTGTTATATCACCCTTAGAATCTTTTTCTACAACTTTAACATTATCAAGTTTAACCACTCCGTCAAACTTTGACACAATAGCAGATTCTGTTTTAATTACCGAAGCGATACCTCCAACGTGGAATGTACGAAGTGTTAGCTGAGTTCCAGGTTCACCAATTGACTGAGCTGCAATAATACCGACTGAATCCCCTACTTCTGAAATCCTGCCTGTTGCAAGATTTTTTCCATAGCATTTTTTACAAACACCCAATTTTGATTCACATGTCAATACTGATCTAATAGTAACACTTTCAATTCCTTCTTCTTCTATATAATTTGCAAGTTCAGTTGAAATATATCCACCTGCTTCCAAAATCAATTCTCCCGTAACAGGATGAAAAATATCATTTAAAACATATCTACCCTCAATTCTTTTCGATAAAGCTTCAATCAAATTATCATTTTCATATAAAGCTTCAACTTTAATGCCTCTCAGCGTATTACAATCGTTTTCTTTAATCACAACATCCTGGGCGACATCCACCAATCTTCTTGTAAGGTATCCGGCATCAGCTGTTTTCAAAGCAGTATCCGCCAAACCTTTACGGGCACCGTGAGTTGAAATAAAATATTCCAAAACAGAAAGCCCGTCAATAAAGTTAGCCAAAATCGGATTTTCGATAATAGCTCCGCCGGTATCTCCTGATTTCCTCGGTTTTGCCATCAATCCTCTTAATCCTGCCAACTGTTTGATCTGCTGTTTTGATCCCCTCGCTCCTGAGTCCAACATCATATACACAGAATTGAATCCGGCTTTATGTTCTGATAATTCTTTAAGCAAGTTCTGTGTAATACTGTTATCAGCATACATCCATTTATCGATAATCTGATTGTATCTTTCGTTATTGGTTATAAGTCCCATATTGTAATTGGCCCAAACCTCATCTACTTCTTCCTGAGCTTCTATAAGTGTCTGTTCTTTGATAGAAGGGGTGATCAAATCTCCCAGATTAAAAGAAAGCCCGCCTTTATATGCCCAAAAATATCCCATTTCCTTGATACTATCAAGAAAATTTGCAGCAATTGCCATATTTTTTCTCTTGATGATATTAGCAATAATACCTTTTAGATTTTTCTTGGTCAACAATTGATTAACATACGGAATACCTTCCGGCACTTTTTCATTGAAAATAATTCTACCAAGTGTAGTTTCAACAATTTTAGATACTTTCTTTCCTTCTTCATTTTCTTCCTGAACTCTTAACTTAACCAGAGCATGCAGATCAACTCTGTTTTCATTATAAGCTATCATAGCTTCTTCACTGGAATAAAAAGTAAGCCCTTCTCCTTTTATTTTATCATCATCCGTTGATCTTTTAATTTTGGTCAGATAATACAATCCAAGTACCATATCCTGTGAAGGCAATGAAATAGGTGAACCGTTTTGAGGATTCAACATATTATGCGCAGACAACATTAATACCTGTGCTTCAAGAATTGAAGACTGACTTAACGGAACATGTACAGCCATTTGGTCACCGTCAAAATCGGCATTGAATGCACCACAAACCAATGGATGCAATCTAATAGCCTTTCCTTCAACAAGTACCGGTTGAAATGCCTGAATTGACAATCTGTGCAATGTAGGAGCCCTGTTCAATAAAACAGGATGACCTTTCAATATATTTTCAAGAATTTCCCAGATTACCGGCTCTCTTCTATCTACAAGTTTTTTAGCAGATTTTACAGTTTTAACTATACCTCTCTCTATTAACTTTCTAATTACAAAAGGCTTAAACAACTCAGCTGCCATTCCTTTGGGAATACCGCATTGATGCAATTTTAACTCCGGTCCCACAACGATAACTGAACGCCCAGAATAATCCACCCTTTTACCAAGAAGATTTTGTCTGAATCTTCCCTGTTTTCCTTTTAACACTCCACTAAGGGATTTCAAAACTCTTCCTCCCTGAGATTTAACCGCACTTGATTTTCTGGAGTTATCAAATAAAGAATCAACAGCTTCCTGAAGCATCCTTTTTTCATTTCTCAAAATAACTTCAGGTGCTTTAATTTCCAGAAGTCTTTTCAGTCTGTTATTTCTTATAATAACTCTTCTATAAAGATCATTTAAATCAGATGAAGCGAACCTTCCTCCGTCCAATGGCACAAGAGGTCTTAATTCAGGAGGTATTACAGGAAGATACTGGATAATAGTCCATTCGGGTTTATTTTCTTCGTGTCGTAATCCCTCTCTGAAAATTTCAACGACATTAAGTCTTTTTAATGATTCGGATTTACGTTGTTGAGATGTTTCAGTAGCGGCTTTATGCCTCAATTCAAATGACAATTCATCCAAGTCAATATTAATCAACATATCATAAACAGCCTCAGCACCCATTTTGACAATGAATTTTTGAGGATCATCATCAGGTAAAAGTTGATTATCTTCAGGAATACTTTCCAGTATTTCAAAATACTCTTCTTCTGTCAATAATGCATTTTTTTCAACAGTTCCCTCTTTAATACCTGGTTGAATCACAACATATTTTTCATAATATATAATAGATTCAAGGTTTTTTGTTGACATACCCAATAAATACCCGATTTTATTAGGCAACGATCTGAAAAACCAGATATGAACAACCGGAACGACAAGTTTAATGTGCCCCATTCTTTCACGTCTTACTTTTTTCTCTGTTACTTCTACTCCACAACGATCACAGACTATCCCTTTGTATCTGATTCTTTTATATTTTCCGCAATAACATTCATAATCCTTCACAGGACCGAAAATCCTTTCACAGAACAATCCGTCTCTTTCCGGTTTGTATGAACGATAGTTAATAGTT
>JALVEG010000612.1 GCA_027031145.1 Saprospiraceae bacterium
GGTTTAGCATTATTGAAAGGATCTACGGTAAGATCCATAACCCTGAAATAAATATCATCATTATCCGCTAAGATCTGTTTATCGACATCTCTTGGGGTAAATGTTTTTTCAATATTGGTCTTTTTTACAAAATCATCATGACTGATATATCGGGAATCAACGTTTAAAATATCAAACAGGACAATTAATCCGACTCCGGAAAGTAAAATAGTTTGAGATATTTTTTTATTTACAAATGCCCAGATCAAACCGGTGCCAAGAGCGACAATAACTAGTGTTCTGAATGAATCGGAAACCATCAAAGACTTTCGCAATGAAATTATCGAAGGTAAAAATCCTGTTTCTGCATATCTGGAATCATTAGGCGCAGAAAAGTCAAAAATAGATGTTCCTGCAATTGCAAAAACCAAACTTATACCACCGACTATTCCAAAAGATATCCATAATTTTTTGATAAAATCTTTAGTATCATATTTATCAAAAGCTATAAATTTCAAGGTAAAGATAGCTAAAAATACAATGGGAACAGCTGCAATACCCATTATTGAATTGGGAGTCCTGAATTTATTATACAAAGGGAAATAATCAAAGAATAATCTGTTGAAAAATTCCAGGTTTTTTCCCATTGATAACAAATATAGAAGGACAACCGAGATCAGTGCCCACCATTTGTACTTACCTTTTATTACAAATAATCCTAAAATAAACAAAAAGAATATCAATGCTCCCATATATGGAGGGCCACTGGTGAAAGGCAATTTGCCCCAATACAACGGTGCTATATATGTTTTAAGGCTTCTTCTTGCTGCACGACGGTACTTTTTAGCAAAATCTGAATTTTTTGATACTTTTTCCGAACTACCGCCACCAACGACTCCCGGAATAAAAGTAGAAACCAGGTCCAATGCCCCATTGCTCCAGTTCATAGCATAATTCCATTCAAGTCCTTTGGTTTCGCTGCTTGATTTAGCTTCTCCTTTAGATTTAAGTATCGGTTCACCACGCATTGTATCCTTGGAATACTCATAAGTAGTCCATAATTTTGACGCAGATGATCCAAGAGCCAATACAACACCGATGACAAAAATTATTAATGATACAGCAATTGGCTTATATTCCTTTTTCTTAAGGTAATCGATGAATTCAATCAATACCAGAATACCGATAATAATTCCAAGATAATAAGTCATCTGAATATGGTTGGATAATAATTCCAATCCCATTGCAACTGCAAACAGTAAACCACCCCAAAGGTATTTTTTTCTTAAACTTAAAATAACACCTGCTAGAACCAACGGGCTAAGCATTATTGCCATTATCTTAGTCATATGTCCTGCTTCATATAGAAAGATATTGTTTGTTAGAAAACCGAATGCAAATGCCCCGATCGCAGAAATCCATACATTGAATCCTAAAATAAGGAACAAGATATAGAAACTGATCATTCCGAGGATAAAATATCCTGCCGGTCTTGAAAATCCCAACTCCAGAACTTTTCTAACATATTTCAAATAATTATGTTGTTGAGGAGCACTTATCTGATATGTGGGCATTCCTCCGAACATGGAATTTGTCCATAATGTAACTTCTCCAGTCTCTTTTTGAAAATCATTTGATTCTTTAGCCATTGCAATATGGTTTACAATATCACCCTGATACAATGTTTTACCCTGAAACTGAGGAAAGAAGTAAATAATATTAATTATTATAAAAAATAATAGTACTATAATATGGGGAAGTAACTTTTTAAAATTGATCTTCATAACGTTAAGTTTTAGCTAATAAAATTCAAATTTAGCTAAAAATGTAATTTTTTTATATAAGTTTTTATTAATTTGTAAAATAATTTAAGAAAAACTGTTTTTTATTATGTCTGAATTATTGAAAATTCACAGGGAAAATCCCGAGAAAAGAAAGTTGAATCATATTGTTGAAAAGATAAAACAAGGAGGAATAATAATTTATCCCACTGATACATTATATGCTTTGGGATGTGACATTACCAATAATAAAGCTATTGAACGCATTGCCAAAATAAAAGGAATAGATCCTAAAAAAGCAAATTTTTCATTTATTATAAAAGATTTGAGCCATATCAATGATTATGCGAAACCATTTAGCAACAGGGTTTATAAATTGATGAAAAAGAATTTGCCCGGACCATTCACCTTTATCATTAAAGCAAATAATTCAATTCCCAAGATGCTCAAAAATAATAAAAAAACTATTGGTATCCGTATTCCTGATTCTAATATTGCAATGGAAATTGTCGATTTATTGCATACTCCTTTGATGTCTTCCTCAATAAAAAATATTGAAAACGGGTTTATTACATATCCCAATGATCCATATGATATCTATGAGGAGTATAAGTATCTTGTTGATATAGTGATCGATGGTGGCATTGGAGGAGTTGAACCATCGACAGTCGTTGATTGCACGGGAGATGATATTGAAGTAGTAAGACAGGGCAGGGGAGAATTGATATTTTAAGCCGGATTATTTATGGTCAAAATGATACTACCTGAGCAGACATGTCAAATTTATTTTCTCAAAATAGTATATCTGGCACCCGGCATATTTTCGATCATCCCTTTTAATTCAAGATTGAGGAGGATGGAAGCCAGTTCTCCCATTGTGAATTGGGAAGTATGATGTATTTCATCAACGGACATACTTTCATTTTCAGAATTTTTAAGAATATCAAAGATCTTTTGTTCATTTTTATCCAATTCGGCAAACATTTGCATTTGTACGGCTGTAACTTCGGTAGTTTTGGTCCAATTCATCATTCTGGCTATATCACTTGCGTTTTCCGTTAGATATGCTATGTTGTTTTTTATTAAAGTATTGGTTCCTCTTGAATATTTATCCTCTATTCTTCCCGGTATGGCAAATACATCTTTATTGTAGTCAAAAGCCATTCTGGCTGTGATCATCGAACCTCCTTTAATATCTGATTCCACTACAAGCAGAGCATCTGATAAACCGGCTATGATCCTGTTTCTCATAGGGAAGTGCCCTTTATCGGGTTTTGTATCCAAAGGAAATTCACTGAGGATATCACCGTTAAGGGAAATATTT
This sequence comes from Saprospiraceae bacterium, assembly GCA_027031145.1. Lineage (GTDB taxonomy): Bacteria > Bacteroidota > Bacteroidia > Chitinophagales > Saprospiraceae > JADJGA01. The sequence goes on from JALVEG010000612.1 coordinate 3,085, forward strand.
GAACGCAATTTTTGATGTTGGGAAGGATAAGTAATGTCAATCCCGTTTCCCATAATACCAATATTGGGAATGTTGTATTTAATCGCAGCCCTGTGTGCTGCAGCGTCTATTCCGAAAGCTAATCCGCTAACTATTGTGACACCATAGTCTTTAAGTTCATTTATTATTTTATCACAAGCAGCTTTTCCTCTGATAGTTGCATTTCTGGTGCCAACGATACCTAAGGTTCTTTTGGCATTGAAAGATCTTGTTCCCTGATAATATAGCAAAACGGGACCATCATTTATGTGTTTTAATCTTGACGGATAATCATTGTCAAGATAGAATAAAATACCTATATTGTTTTTAGTTACTGATTGTAATATTTTATCGGCATTTTTAAAAACTGTGTCTTTTTTTATTTCATCTGCCAATATCAATCCTACTCCCGGAATTTTGGAAAGTGTTCTTTTTGTTTGTTGAAATATTTCTTTCACGCCGCCACAATAACTAACCAGATTTTTTGCCAATACAGGACCGACACCCTCAATTTGTGTTAATGCTATTTTATATAAAAGATTATTGTCCATTTATAATTCAAAATATTAGTAAATTCATATATTTGCAAGAAATATATAGTCTGATGTTTTATAAAAATGTAAATTTAAAAAAAATAGTTTTCAGAAAAGAATTGATAACAATTATAATTCTTTTTTTTACAATTCACCTCAGTGCACAATTAAATAGTGAAGTTGGTTATTCAGGAGCATATTTGAAGGCAGATTTGACTAATACGATTATTAACAGATACAATTCCGGCAGTAATATGCTTACTGAGATGAAAGATCTGAATTATGTCGGTGGCTTTCACTTCGGCTTAATGTATAGAATAGGAATTTTGAAAATCGGAGGTTCCTGGGAGGGACTTTCTGCCAAAAGAGTTGGGATTGAAGGAGAGCTTAATGCAAATTTTGCAATTGAGAAGAAATTATATTTTTATTTTAATTCATTGTCAGTGAATATTGAATTCCTATATAGAAATTTTGGTATTGGTGGAACTGCTGATAAAAATATATATAAACTAAAAACCATTATTAATGGTACAACGAGTAAAATTCCGGTAATAGAAGAAGGATTTAATTCTTCAAAATTGTATTTGATTTTTTATTTACGTGGTAGTGACAAAATAGGAATCGCATTTAAGCCCTATGTAAGAGTTCCCTGGAGGGCATTATCTATTGAAAAAATGGCTGATTATTTGAATGTACAACAAAATTCGGCCTTTAAATCTGAGAAGTTTATGCAATTTGGTGTTACTTTTGTGCTTTTAAATGGTTCGCAAAAGGATTTTTAGCGATTTTTTTTATTTTTTTTTAAATTTTATTTGAATAATTGAAAATTGTATTACCTTTGCAGCTCAATTTAATTTAATAGATATGGCACATCACAAATCGGCGAAAAAAAGAATGAGGCAAGATGCAAAGAAACGCGTCTACAACAGATATTATAAAAAATCTACACGTACGTTTATTCAAAATTTACGTAATATGGAAGATAAGGAAAAAGCTGTGGAGTTTTTGCCTAAAGTAATCAGTATGATTGATAAACTGGTTAAGAAAAATCTATGGCACAAAAACAAAGGAGCTAATCTGAAAAGAAAATTATCTCATTTTGTAAATACATTAGGAAACTAATCGATAGTAAAATATAATTAGAAGTAACGTCCGCGTTATTTCTATGAGGGGAGGTGCAATCAGTGATTGTGCCTTTATTTTTTTTATAGACCAAGTATAAAATCGAATATTTTTAATGAAAATATTTGGAGATTAAAAAATAGTTTATACCTTTCGGTATAATACCAATTAGTATAAATTATTTATAAATCTACTCCAACACCTTCTCTATCAAATAATCATTTCTTTCACTGGAAGTCCTTAGCATCATCTCAGCGAGGAAGCCGGTAACAAACAATTGTGTGCCCACGATAAATGTGAGTATTCCGAAGAAAAATAATGGTCGTGTCGCAATTCCCGGGGATCCGAAAAACAATTTGTCTATACTCAAATATGCCAGGATCAAAAAACCTATAAAAATAAAGAAAGAACCCAAAGAACCGAAAAAGTGCATTGGTCTTTTACCAAATTTTGAAACAAAGGTGATGGACATAAGGTCAAGAGGACCGTTTATAAATCTTTCGAGTCCGAATTTGGTAACGCCGTATTTTCTCGGTCTGTGAGTTACTATTTTTTCACCGATTTTTTTGAAACCGGCCCATTTTGCTATGACAGGGATATATCTGTGCATTTCCCCTATGACCTCAATGCTTTTCACTACTTCATTTTTGTAGGCTTTCAATCCACAATTAAAATCGTGAAGTTTTATCCCGCTCATCATTCTGGCTACAGCATTGTATAGTTTTGTAGGAATTGTCTTTGAGAGCGGGTCATATCTTTTCTTTTTCCATCCGGACACCAGATCAAAACCATCTTCTTTAATCATCCGGTACAATTCCGGAATTTCATCCGGACTGTCCTGAAGATCTGCATCCATAGTTATTACTACTTCTCCCATAGCATGTTTAAATCCTTCATTTAATCCTGCCGATTTGCCATAATTTCTTCTGAATTTTATAGCTTTGACTTCAGGGAACTTATTTTTTAATTGTTCGATAATCTTCCATGATTCATCCGTACTGCCATCATCCACAAATACGATTTCATAGGAGAAATCATTTTCTTTCATTACCCTGTCTATCCATTCTGTCAATTCAGGTAATGATTCCGCTTCATTGAACAGAGGAATTACTACAGATATATCCATTTTTATTATTTTTTAACTTGTTTATGTTTAAGCAAATTCATCAAATGCTGGATTCTTCTTTTTCATTATTGCACCCATTATTGCTGAAAATAATGCACCAACTACTAACGCGAATAACCATCCTTGCAAGGTTTTCCATATAGTCAATTGAAACATGCTATCATCCATATTGTCATTGATTTCTTCGATCATATCTTCATTTCCAAATGCATTTGCTATTTTTTCAGCAGCTTCCTGAGCTATTTCTTTTTGAACTTCCATCAAACCGGGATCAATAAAATTGTATAAAACATAGTTGAAAAAATAAACTATAAATGTTAATAAAGCTACTGTTAAAAACAAATATTTAAAAACATCACTAAATGGAATAAATCCATCATTTGCATCACGGGCTTCTTTACCGGCTCTGTACATAAAATAAATACCGATTAAAATACCTATCCATGTTCCGTAAGCCACAAAAAACCTGGGGTCAATAAACCATAGTATCAAATATACAATTATTATTACAATAGCTCCAAATACACCGTTTTTTACTGAAGGATGTTCCATATTAATAGTTTTTATATGTGAAAAAATTCAATATCAGAAGTAAAGATATAAATTTTAAAAGAATTAAAAAAAAACTTATAGCTAAAATTGACAAAAAAGGAGGCAAGATAGAGATTTCAACAAATTCCAGTAGCATTTTTTTACTATTTTGCATTATATAAAAAAGAATATAGTTTTAAGGGACTTGTATTTTAATAACGTCAAAAAATAAAATAATCCCCATTCCGGTACAATAGTTGAAATTTTATCATAAAAATTTATATACTCATGAACAATTTAATAACTTATTTCAAAAAACTATTTACTTTATTT
>JALVEG010000613.1 GCA_027031145.1 Saprospiraceae bacterium
GCTTTAGTAACTTTGGTATTATCGGCTGGGCTGGGGTATGGAATATCTTTCGTAATATTTGATTACAGAAGAAGTGATATTAATAAATCACATTATCTATTACATCCAGTTGTAGGATTGGGATATGCATCAATAGTGTTTACTATTGTGAATACTGATATTTTGTCAAGAAATTTAAACTATTCAGATATAGTGGGAAGAATGCCTTTAACATTACTAATAAGTTTTATCTTTGCTTTTTTTATAATAATTATTGTTTCAATTTGGAGAGAAATTAAAAGCTAAAATAATCATTGGACATAAATTATGGTTAAAATAATAAGTATTGTAAGCGGAAAAGGCGGTTGTGGAAAAAGCCTTCTTACAGCAGTAATTGGTCGTGCTTTAGCGAGAGAAGGAGAAAGAGTCCTACTAATAGATACAGATATTTTTGTTCGTGGATTGACAATATTATTACATAGTTTTAAGAGGAAGAAAACCGAAGACAATCTAATTAATTTTTCAGATATACTTGGGATAAATAAAGTTAATAGCAAAGACATTGAACCAGTTAAGTTTAAAAAAGAAGATTTAAACTTAAGCCGATTTTTCGAATGCGATGTTTTACCTGCTGTTGATTCTATAAGTGCTCCTTTAGATTACGATGACAGAGATTTAAGTGACGAAAAATTTTGCACAAATCAATTAAAGAAAGTATTAAATATTGTTGGAAATTCTTATGATTATATAATGCTTGATAATCGTGCTGGAATGGATAGTTTAATTTTGGCTAGTTGTAAAATTTCTGATTTTGTGATTTCTGTTGCAGAAGATGATCCAGTTGGAAAACAAACAAATTCTAATTTAGTTAATCATTTGAAATATAATTTAAAAATAAAAAAAGTCTACACTATTATAAATAAAGGTAGAAATATTAAATATTATGATGACATAATTTCAAGATCAGATATAAAATCAGAATTCAGTGAGATTGGAGTTATTCCATTTGATATTGAAATATTACAGGATTTTGGAACCGATAGATTCTGGAATACTGTAAATGAAACTTTATATTTTATAGCAGTTTTGGATGCGTGGAACAACTTATCCAACTTCGAAAATATAAAAGAATTGTCAAAATCTAAGTATCGTTTTCCACCAAAGATATTTATGAACAAAACTCAAGGTAAATATACACTTATTGAAAGGATTATTAGAATATATAGTATTACATTTATTTTTGCCGGTATTTTCCTTTGGGTTTATCCAAGAATTATCTCTGGTAAATTAACTGAATTCGAACTTTTTAGCATAGTTTCAATTTTAGTTGGTGTCATAACTTTAATTATTTCTACTACAAATTTAAGGAAATTCATTATTGGAGATTTTACTAAATTTTTTAAAGATAAATAGATGACATTTATTCTGTATAACCATTAGCTCAACTTGACCGCAGGGGTTGTGCGGTTTTTCAAGTTTTGAAGCCCGCATCAAGTTTTTTGGTTATTCAAAGTATGTGCCCCGCAAGCCTGCGGCAAGTTAGCCAAAACGTTATGTGGTATAAAAAGGGTGGTTGATATGAAATATGAAATACGTCCATTAGATGTAACTCTATTAAT
>JALVEG010000614.1 GCA_027031145.1 Saprospiraceae bacterium
TTTTTAAAGAGAATAAGCGCGGACGAAAAGAATCGTCCCAAGACATTGTGAAGGCTATACTTGATTTGAGAAAACTATATTATTCCATTGAGGACATTAAGGTTGCTTTGGACGCCAGTGGGATGTCTGTTAGTGAAAAAACCATTTACAATATTGTTCGCAAGAATGGCTTTGCCCGCTTGCCAAGGCGCCAAAAGTTAGTAAAACAAAATCTTGAAGCACCCACTATTAAAGCAGAAAAAACAAAACCTTTGACATTTAAGAAGCAAAGTTTTAAAAGTTCTGCGGCTGGTATTTTGGCGCTTTTGCCTTATATTAGAAAATATGAAATTGATAAGTTAATACAAGATTCCGATTATCCCGGAACAAAACAAATAAGCCGTCTTTCATCCATCCTTTCATTTATTGCCTTGAAAACTTCTGATATAAGAAGATATACCATTGACGACAAATGGTGTATGGATCGTGGAATGGGACTTTTTGCAGGGCTTAACGTTTTGCCAAAAGCTGCCTGGTTTTCGTCTTATTCGCATAAAGTCACCTTAGATATGAATCTGAAATTTCTTCAATCACTTCATCGAAAATGGGTTTCAATGGGGCTGTTGTCAGACACTTCAAATCTTGATTTTACCACCATTCCGTATTGGGGTGAAAATGATCATCTTGAAAATAATTGGTCGGGCAAACGCACCAAAGCCCTTCCATCTATGTTAGCCGTGCTGGCACAAGATCCCGATAGCGGTATTATTGACTATGGGCGCACCGATGTAATGCATAAAAACGAAAGTGCTGTAGTCCTTGAGTTTTTGGACTTTTACAGAGCTGGAAGTGAAAATAATGAAAACTTGAAATACTTAGTATTTGACAGCAAATTTACTAATTATGAAAATCTCGCAAAACTTGATAAGGCTGGAATAAAGTTTATTACCATCAGACGAAGAGGAAAAAATATTGTGAATCGATTGGAAAATTTACCTAAAGGTGATTGGAAAAGCATTCGCATTGATAGAGCAGGTAATAAAAAAGCAACAATTAAAGTTTTAGATGAGATAGTTTATCTTAGAAATTACAATGATAATATCAGACAAATAAGTATAACCGGACATGGAAAAATAAAACCGGCAACTATTATTACGAATGATTTTGATTTGCCGGTTAAACGAATTGTCAGAAAGTATTCTCGTCGCTGGCTGGTTGAAAAAAGCATATCAGAACAAATTGAATTCTTTCATCTCAACAGGGTTTCTTCTTCAATGGTTATAAAAGTTGATTTTGATTTAACTATGAGTATTCTCACGCACAATATTTTCCGCCTGTTTGCAATGGATACAGAAAGATACATCCATGCTACCGACCAAAAAATCTACAATAAATTTTTGGATAATTCTGCTGATATTGTCATTGACGATAACGAAATAAATATTGATTTAAAGAAAAAACGCAACCTCCCTCAAATTTTACAAATGGCTTCTGAGTACAATCAATTGAAATATCCTTGGCTTAATAATTTTAAGTTGATATTTTCCGGTGCTACTTATTCTTAATTACGCATTTAATATTACCGTGAAAATCTATGTCAAATAAATTTGACAGTCCAAACCATCGCGTTTTAATAACAACAAACACAGAACATAAAAATCGCCCTTCTGCACAATCGCCTTATCGCCCTTTCGCCTTATCGCACAATCACCTAATCCTACAATCCTCAAATCCTACAATCCTAATTCAGACAGTTAGGTTACCCCTGATAAGCAAATGTCTCTGACTTCGCTTTCAGAACATCAAAACTTCTAAACATCCAAACTTGCAAAGTTTTCTGTCAAATAAATTTGACGATCCAAACTTTTAAATCACCAAAGTTTCAACATAGGCGATCCGAGTTTAAATACACCGAACAAGCAACCTGAAACTTGCAACACGTTGACAAAGAAAAAATCACACATCAAAATCTATAGTATCCCCAATATGCAATCCGCTGTCTCCCTCTTTATCCTTTTTATCTTTTGTCTTTTTTGGTTTGGAATCAACTTTTTTTACTTCGGAGTCATCTTTAGTTTCCTGAGTATCTGCCGGCTCTGTTTCCGGTTGGGACAGATCTTCTATTTTGATGATCTTGAATTCACCAAGTTTATTTCCAAGGGCTTTCCATCCTTTCACACTTACAAATTCATTCAATTCCAGTTCTTTTTCGTGCTTTTCCTTGTTTTGTCGATATGAATATTTGACAACAGGGGATTTCGCAACTGAAGCAAAATACAATTTAGAATCTTTATTCTCCGAAAGGAATGAATATCTTTCATCCAGTTTGGATGTTTCGATATTAAATCTTTTTACCATAGTCCAATGCTTTTCTCCTTCAAAATAAACAGCACTCACAACGGTATCTTCTTCCAATTTACCCACATCTACCAGTTGATTGTATTCCAGTTTCATATTTGAATGTATCTCCTTAACTTCATACTGACCATTCTTGTATATCACTATAATATTGTCTCCCGTGTCAAATTCTCCAAGATATTTTCCTCTTTTATCTTTATTGATCTTACCTGTGATCTCATCCAGCCAGTATTTTTGTTTACCGAGAGTGGATTTACCTTTTTCTATAAATGTAACCTTTCTCACAGGATAGCGCGAAACAATATTTCCTCTTGCAGTTCTACCTTTGATAGCAAGATCCCCAAATTCGAATTCAAATACTTTTTTCCTCGCCTTACTACCTGGTGTAAGTTGTATTTTAACCTTCTCCGTTTCACCATTAGGATTAACTGAAAAATACAAAACTTTGCTATATTTATTATCAGTGATCAGATTGTATTCCTTATCTCTTGTTATGGCTTTTACTTGAAATCTTTTTGCCATTGTATTACCCGTATTGCCGTCAAGATACAATAGATGATAAGTAGTGCGGTCATCGTCTTTCTTCCATACATTTGCATATAGAAGATTTTTACCCATAAAAACCTTATCATCGATTTTGTTGACTATGAACTTACCATCTTTTCTGAATGCAATAACATCATCTATGTCCGAACAATCACAGATATATTCCCCAATCTTGGAATTCATCCCGATAAATCCGTTTTCCTTATCCCAATATAACTTGGCATTGTTGACAATAACCTGCTTGGTCTCAATGCTTTCAAAATTGATTATCTCGGTTTTCCTGTCTTTGTCCTTTCCGTATTTTGCTTTCAGATTTTGGAAATATTTAATAGCAAAATCCGTCAAATGTTCCAGATCATAATTGACCTGTTCCAGTTCTTTTTCCAAATTGGATATCAGTTCATCCGTTTTGAAAGAATTGTATTTCGATATACGCTTGATCTTTATTTCCGTCAGCTTGACAATATCTTCTTCCACTATATCTCTCATCAACATCAAACGCTTATCATTTGGCTTTTTATCCGAAGGAGTTGCTACATATTTCCTCAATCCCGCATCAATTGTTTTCAATACACACTCCCAATTTTCACACTCCTCGATATCACGGTATATACGTTTTTCAATAAATATCTTCTCCAGACTGGCCATATGCCATTTTTCGAGCAATTCTCCTTTTTTGATTTCAAGCTCCTGTCTTAACAACTCTTTGGTATTCAATGCCGATATCTTCAGTATATCCCAAACCGACAAAAACATCGGTTTATTCTCAACAATAACACAGGCATTGGGGGAAATGGATATTTCACAATTTGTAAAAGCATACAAGGCATCACGGGTAACTTCCGGTGATGTCCCGGGAGCAAGCAGAACCTCAATTTCCACATCTTTTGCTGTATTGTCAGTGATCTTTTTTATTTTTATCTTACCTTTTTCCACCGCTTTTACTACGGAGTCGATCAGGTTGCCTGTAGTTGTTCCGTAAGGCAATTCCGTGATCAAAAGCGTCTTTTTATCCTTGATCTCTATCTTTGCCCTGACTTTGATTTTCCCTCCCCGCTCTCCATCTTTATACTCACTCACATCAATGTAGCCTCCGGTCTGAAAATCCGGATACAATTTTGTCTTTTTACCCTGCAGTGCTTTTATTGAAGCATCGATCAGTTCATTGAAATTGTGCGGCATTATTTTTGTGGAAAGGCCAACTGCAATTCCTTCTACACCCTGAGCCAAAACAAGTGGAAATTTCATAGGCAAATTTACAGGCTCTTTATTTCTGCCGTCATAAGATGCCTGCCATTTTGTAGTTTGAGGATTGAATGCAACTTCCAAAGCAAATTTTGTCAATCTTGCTTCTATATATCTCGGCGCAGCTGCAGAATCACCGGTTCTGATATCACCCCAGTTTCCCTGAGTATCAATAAGAAGGTCTTTTTGTCCGAGATTGACCAAAGCGTCCCCGATAGCTGCATCACCATGAGGGTGAAACTGCATAGTATGACCGATAATATTTGCAACTTTATGAAATCTGCCGTCATCCATTCTCTTCATACTGTGCAGGATACGCCTCTGCACAGGCTTGAGTCCGTCCTCGATAGCCGGCACTGCCCTTTCCAATATCACATAAGAAGCATAATCAAGAAAATAATCCTTGTACATGCCCTTCAATGTGATTATTCTATCTTTATCATTCGAAGTTTCCATTTTCTCTATCCATTCGATTATTAAACCATAATATATTGCAAAGATATGTTTTTCTTTGATTTTTACAACCAAACATATAAGATTTATTTGATATGTTTATTTTTTTGGGCGATTGACGGGCAATACTCAAAGCATCGCAGCCGTCACCGGGCTGTGCGTGGGTTCCGTCCCGACTATCGTCAGGGACAGCCTCCGTTTCACTCCGGCTCCACTACCATCCCTATCGCAATCGCCGAAGCCTTGGCGAAGGCGATTCGCAATCGTACACTGCCGCCAAAGCCTTGGCGTAGGTCTTCGCCATGCGCCTATGCTGAAGCTTCGGCGTAAGCATAAGGCTTCGACCGACGGCGTAGGCGATTCGCAATCGTACACTGTCACTTTAACTTTCTCTCGTTGATCATTTATTTTGGCGAAGGTCTTCGCCTTGCGCCTATGTTGAAGCTTCGGCGTAAGCATAAGGCTTCGACCGTCGGCGTAGGCGATTCGCAATCGTACACTGTCACTTTAACTTTCTCTCGTTGATCATTTATATTGGCGAAGGTCTTCGCCATGCGCCTATGCTGAAGCTTCGGCGTAAGCATAAGGCTTCGACCATCGGCGAAGGCGATTCGCAATCGTACACTGTCACTTTAACTTTCTCTCGTTGATCATTTATTTTGGCGAAGGCGATTCGCAATTCTATCCTCACTATCAATTCATTTCACATTGCCCGGACCCGCAGTCTTTCTTCTTCAGCTTACGAGTACTCTCAATAAGAATAACCTCTAACTTCAGTTGTGGATAAGAATGAATAAAAAGCTATATTTACAGGGCTTTAGCGTATTTTTATTATTAGAAACAGGTTTAAAACCCAATATTAATTACTCAGGTAAAGTTATTTTGATTAAAAAAACCACATTTTCATTTCAAAAACATCCTACCTGAATAGTTACATAAAATTTAAGAAACTATTAATTCAAAATTTAATCCTAACGCATTTGCTATTTGTAAAAAATTTGATAATCTGATATCTTCACCGTTTTCAACTCGCGAAATATAAGGTCTTTTCTTTCCTATTTTATTTGCCAATTCTTCCTGGCTAAGTTTTAGATCCTTCCTTCGTTTTTTTTTATTTCACTTAAATAATATGAATATGCTTCATCTTTGAAATTTTTTCTGGACTCTGTCCCTTCAACTCCAAATTGCTCATTTAATATTTCACTTGCTTTTTTTATTTTATTCATAACAGGTATCACATTCTTCTGATATTAAAATTTCTCTCATTCCACAAAGATAATAATTTATGTAACGAATAAGTTTCGTTTTATATAAAAATTTACATTTCGCGCATAAAATATTTTTATGATGATTGCTCAAACAGAGCTAGTTTTGTTCAAAAAATATCATTTAAAATTTATCATAATAGCAATAAAACTTTAAATTTTTTTATAACTTTGTGAATGGCAGAACTATATTTTTCAGTAGCCCAGGTTAATATAAAAGGTACTAATTTTGTGAGGGGGCTTTTTAATAGGCAAAGTAACAAAATGTTCTGAATAGTAAACTGATAAAATAATCCGGTCACATTGCAAATTATGAAAGGGAATTCATATATTAAAATCATAATCACAGTGCTTTTTGCTCTGTTCCTAAACAAAGCAACAGGGCAAAAAGTACTTTTTCCTATAGCCATTAATAGATCTAATGCTTCATATATCGCTCAATTTGATATTTCCAATTGCAAGTTTGATACAATATGCAAAAGAATCACACAACCACCTCCTTCACCGCCTACTATTGATTTTGCAATCACTCCGTCTGGAGATATTTATTCATCGGAGGAGGGTAATGGGTTTTATATTGAATATGTAGGTAAATATAATGAAATGATTCCGGGTAGAAATGATATACACTATTCGGATTTTACGTATATTACTAAAATTAATGATTTTAATGTTCTTGCTGCAATTTTATCAAATAATAAAGGCGAATTACTATTATTGAGTATTGATCTCATTAAATATTATCCGAAAGAAAAAAAATGGGAATATAAAGGTATCATACCAAACTTTTATAAAAATGATTCATATGTTTCATCACAATTGCATGTTTTTAATAGGGCAGCAGCAGGATCTTTAACAAGAGTTTATAATAATTTTTATT
>JALVEG010000615.1 GCA_027031145.1 Saprospiraceae bacterium
GAAAACACCTCCGGATCTATATCCGCCAAATATATACTATCAAATCTGCATCGGGCAGTATCCGCAAAATCAAGTTTACCTATTGCTCCGGAGCTATTGTCAAGGTCAAGATCGACTGTGATGATGCAGTCGGAATCAAGGATGGTCCATGGGACTTCAACGTCTCCTAAAATAAAATTATCGGGATTCAATGTATCTTTAATGCATACATCAGTTAGCTTATAAGTATCAAAATCAAGTATTGCCAATGCGGTTTTTAACGCTTTTCTACGTTCAGGTCTTTCAAACTCCGTATATATAGCATAAGAGGTAAATTCATCACAACTATTTCTTATTGTAAAAAGACCTCCTATTAATATGTTATCTTCAAATTTATGAATCACCTTACTATTTTCCGGATGCAAGGTATCTATTTTTATCAATTTTCTAATAGGTTTGTTCCCTCCTGGAGTTAAATCCCATCCTCCTCCTCCTATGAAATAATATTCTCCTGCCCTATAGGTTAAGCTACCTACACCATAACTAAAGTTATCTAAACCCTCTGAAAAATCAGGAAAAAATCCATAAAATTTCCAGATTTTAGTTTTAGGAAAATACTTAAAAAGCTCTCTTCCTGCCCCAACTATTTCTCCCTTTGCATTGCTTGTCATAGACATTACATATCCACTATTTAAACGAAAAATAGAAGATTCAAACAACAAATAGCAACTATCAATATCAGTGCCGGGAACATGATAAGATACATATCGTTGCAAATAATATGTATTAAATATAAAATTACCATACAGTGTTCCATCCGGGGTCAGTGCAATATCGCTAACCCAGAAAAATGGAGATGTATCTCTATAACATATTTGTTTTATCATACATGTTTGTATGTCAAACTCTTGAATTCCGTGGCGATTATTGACAATCACTTTCTGTCCTGCCATAGACGTCTCTACGACCAAGACAGAAAGTATTGTAAGCAATAATATATAATATCGAATGCGATTCATTTATTTTGAATAAGAATTTGTTGATTTATCGCTTTTGATTATTTTTCCTGCAAATATATTACCGTTGATTTCAACTTTATAAAAAACAACTCCGGCCGGAATATTTTTAAGGTTCTTTAACGCCATTGTATTAGAACCATTTATAGCTTCAAATTCTTTTTGCAATAATACCCTTCCTTGCATATCATACAACTGTAATTTTGCTTGTGTAGCATAGGAGCTATAATAATTTATAAATATTTTATCGTCAAATAATGTCGGATAAATGCTAAACTCCTGAGTTATATTATCCGACCTCTGTTCGATTTTTTCTCCTAATACAGTCTTATAAGTTTCGCTATCGTTATTTATACAATAGTTAAGTTTATTGTTTTCTACTAGGCTAAAGTTCAAGTCCTCTTTATTATATTTGTCCTTTTTTAGCACTATTTTGAATAAATTGTCTGAAGTTGACAGATTAGAAGTATAAGAATTTTTGTTTATCCACAATATTTTAATTATACCGGTTTCTTTTTCGTAATTGTACCCTGGCATTCCATCTTCCAAATCATAAAACAATACGGTATCTATTTCCATTCCGGCAGGTTCTATATATA
>JALVEG010000616.1 GCA_027031145.1 Saprospiraceae bacterium
CAATCACTCCGATCCTTGTGAAGTTGTTCTTAATGTCAATTCTTTTGATTATTGGAATTTTGCCTTTCCTAACGATTCCCTTTCTGCCAGAATATGGGGTGTGCCAAATTTACAAAAAACTTTAGGAAATGCAATATCATGCAAAGATGCTGATAACTATAAAGATGCAGATGGTAATTTTGACCCGAATAAGACAGGTTGGCCGGAATTAATTTATTGGGATGAAGATCCAACGGCTGCAGAATTAGCTGCTGGTGATAGATTTGATACGGTAGCAATAGATAACAGTTGCAAATTTAATTGCAATCTTGCATCTACTTATATTGATATAAAAGTAAATACCTGCCCGGATTGCATTGAGAAAGTAGTTAGAACATGGTCTGTTGTCGAAACAAATTGTGACCCGAATAATTTTAATAGTTTGCTTTATGTTGATGTTCAGATTATTGAAGTAATTGATACTATTCCGCCTGTAATTATTTGTCCGGAAAGTCGTACAATAACAACAAATACAATAGGTGATTTTGATCCTGTGAGTGCAGGACAAATGGACTGTGGTGCATGGTTTACTTTTCCTGTTCCTCAAATGTCAGATGAATGTAAAGGTAATGATTTACTATGGACAATATCAGTTAAAAATGATCTTGGAAACCCTGTGATGTTTGCAGATACTAATATGACAAAAACACCTGTACAAAGAAAATTACCTTTTGGAGTGGATACAGTTACATATACGGTTTATGATGGTTGTGGAAACAGTGCATCTTGTGAATGGACAGTTACAGTAACCGATAATACAGCACCTACTGCTATTTGTCAACAATTTACAACTGTATCTCTTACTTATGACGGAGAAGCAGAGATTCCTGCTGCTAATTTTGACAGCGGATCCTATGATGATTGTTTGATAGACCGTTTTGAAGTAAAAAGGATGGATAATATAATTGATTGTGAAGGTAACACGGATAATTTATTCCATCCATATGTTACTTTCTGTTGTAGTGATGTTGAAAACAATGATATTACCGTTATAATGAGAGTTTGGGATAAAAGTAACAACTGGAATGATTGTATGGTACAGGTAAATGTACAAGATAAATTACCTCCACAAATTACCTGTCCTCCAAGTTTATGCGTAGAATGTGATTATACATTTGAATTGGATCATATGGAAAACTATTTCGGTACTGTTGTTCAAGGATATGAAAACAGGGAATCTCACACTTTATATGGAGACAATGGAGCATTCTATTTGGGACATGATGATTGTGGTACTCCAACACATAATTTAGAATTCAAAGACGGTTGGGCACATGATAACTGTGGATTGATAATTACTTCTTCTTATGATGATTACAGAGACCAGTGCAACAATGGTAACATTGTAAGAAAATTTACTGCTGCTGATCCTAATGGAAGTATAGATTGTTATCAAACCATACATTTCTTTAATCCCGATCCATTTGGTGTGGATGATATTGACTGGCCCGAAGATTTCACTGTGACAGGATGTTATAATGAAGCTGCTTACGGACCGGATATTACCGGATGGCCTGTTCTGACTGAAGATGCCTGTGACCTCGCTGCTGCTACTTATAAAGATAATGTATTCCATTTCAATGATGATCAGCTTGATGCTGAAGGCGTATGCTTTAAAGTGATTAGACATTGGACAGTAATGGATTGGTGCCAAAGATACCCTGACAATTATTATGATCCCGCACTTGCCGGTAAATTTTATACTTGGGGTTGGGATCAAGTGATAATGATCAGTGAAACTACTCCTCCGGAGTTTACTTCAACTTGTGAAGATAAGGAAACTTGTACGTATGATTCAGAATGCAAAGACGGATATATTGAACTGACAATGTCTGCACATGATGAATGTACTACTGATGATAATCTTAAGTGGAGATATAGAATAGACTTAGACAACGACGGCTCTTTCGACATAGACTCAAAAAATTTCGCATATCCTTATAATATAATTTCAGGTGCTACAGCAAATGCAAGTAAAGAATATCCTATAGGAACACACAGAATAGTTTGGACAGTATGGGATCAATGTGGTAATACTGCCACTTGTGACAGATTATTTACTATTAAAAATTGTAAGAAACCTACACCGAGGTGTGTAGATCATATATCAGTTGAAATGATGCCTGTTGATACGGACAATGATGGAATTGCAGATTGGGCAATGATTGATGTTGGAGCTAATTTGGTTGAGGCATGTTGTGCCAAGTCATCACATCCATGTGGATATCCGTTATTATATTCATTCTCTGCTGATACAAGTGATGTAAACAGAACTTATGATTGCGACAGTGTTGGATTGAGACAAGTAGAAATGTGGGTAACTGCATTATTGCCCGATGGCACAATTACACAGGATTATTGTATTACACATATTGACTTCCAGGACAATAATAATGTATGTCCTGCATCAACATCAGGACTAATAAATGTTACAGGAAATATTACAACTATCAATGACGAACCTATTTCAGGAGCTGAATTGGAAGTACAAGGCAGTGAATTGGCACCCCAGACTACTAATGATGACGGAACATTTGCGTTCACCGTTAATGCTGACAGAAATTATGTAGTAACACCATCAAAAGATGATGATGATCTTAATGGTATATCTACTTTGGATCTTGTATTGATACAAAAGCATATTTTAGGATTGAAAGCAATAGATAATCCTTACTTATTACTTGCTGCAAATATTAATGAAGATAATAAAGTAAGTGCTTCCGATATTCTTCAGTTAAGAAGATTGATACTCGGTTCTACTAATGATCTTGGAGAATCCTGGTTGTTCATCAATAAGGAATATCAGTTTGAGAATCCGGCTAAACCATATATGGAGAATATACCTAAAGAAGTTGCTGTTAACTCAGACAATGATGTAAATATCAATTTCTATGGAATAAAAATGGGAGATATTAATAATTCTCTCGAATTGAGAAGTGCAGATAAATTAGTTCTTGCAACAGATGCAGTTAACGTACCGGAAGGAGAAATTGAAGTACCTGTATATGCAGAAAACTTCGATAATATCAGCGGATTCCAATATACAATTAAATTTAATAATTCAGTATTGAGCTTTGAAAACATAGAATCAGGAATATTGAATGTAAATAATTCTAATATAGGTGTTAGAAATATTAACAATGGTATCCTGACAATGAGTTGGAATGATGCAAATGGACAAACAGTAAGTCCTGACGAAGTATTATTCACACTAAAATTCAAAGCAAATAAAGTTGGTAAATTGCAAAATCTGCTTACATTGACATCAGATATTACAAGAAAAGAAGCATATAATGCAGATCTTGAAGTTATGAATGTTGAATTGAAATACAGAAATGCAGAAGCAGATGAATTTGCATTGTATCAAAATTCACCAAACCCATTCTCAGTGTACACTGACATTAACTTCAACTTACCTGAAAATTCAGAGATCACAATGAGTGTCTATGATTTGACAGGAAAAGTAATTAAAGTTATTCATGGTCAGTATGACAAAGGAATGAATACAATCAGAATCAAGAAGTCAGATCTTAATGTTTCAGGAGTATTATACTACAGACTGGAAACAGAAGGATTTACAGCTACAAGAAAAATGGTAATTATCAAATAAGAGAATATATTAATAGCAGGTCCCGGATTATTCCGGGACTTACTATTTTTTAAGTAATATTGTTTACTGTTTTTGGGATGGGCTCCTCTTCAAGAAGTTGAAGGGAGTCTTTTTTTAATAACTACTCATTATTTTTGGAACAAAATCAATACAATTTATGTTTGGTTAATAAAAATGAATATATGCGTAAAAAGAAATTATCTTTTAAGGATTTGATAAAGAGTAAAACTCCTGTTATTGTGGATTTTTCAGCAGAATGGTGTCAGCCATGCAAAATACAAAAACCTATTTTACAAAGACTTGCTAAAGAAGAAGCCGGCAGAGTTAAAATTATCACCATTGATGTAGATAGAAATCAGGCTATTTCTCAAAAATATAAAATAATGAGTGTGCCAACTCTGGCAATATTCAAAAACGGAGAAGTATTGTATCGCCAGGCCGGAGTGCACCAACTGAATCAGCTAAAACAACTGGTAGATAAGTTTGCAAATTAATTATTTTCCGGTTATGACTTTGTTTATTACCGACAGTATACTGCTTATTGAATTTTGTGGGTTAAATACTTTTTGTACCTCCTTAATTCAATTCTGGTTTTAAAATCTCTTTTGCTATCTGCATCTCTCAATGCCTTGATTATTTTTTGATAAGCCTCATCATTATGATGTGTCAAAGTAAGTATTTTGATACAAAAAATATTATTTTGCAATGTTTTGTTTTCATTAAACAGCTTGGTGCTTAGATCATAACAAATGTTATCAGTACTGCTATTGCCTATATTTTTTGAATATATCGATTTGATAAATTCCCTTTTTAAACTGTCAGAAGGTAAAAGATCAAAATATTTAAAAGCATAATTTTTATATTTTTCATAATCATTCTTTAATTCGGCTTTTTTCATTTTTTTTAATATTCTACGGGCTTTTTTCGAATAAAATTTATTTCCTGCAATATTAGATTCTCTTGGGTTTTCACTCTTTGAAATTGCTCTTTTGCCTAGTTTTATTAAGTTATATACATTTTTAAATCCTTTTGATTCCAGAATTATATTTCCTTCGGGATCAATAAATAACAGGGTTGGATATGCATTTACCTTATAATAAAGAGAAAAAACCAATCCGCGCCAATCTTCCAGATTAATCGATAAATTAATAAAATTTTTATTATAGTAATCACCTGCTTTCTTTTGTGGGAAAATTTCCTTTTTTAACCTTTTACATGGATGACACCATGGTGTATATGCATCAACAAAAATTATTTTATTTTCTTTTTTTGCCAATGCCAGAGCCTCGTGCCATGAACCCTCAAAAAAATCAACACCTTGTGCATGAATAAGGACTGAAAAACTAAAAATGATAAATAAAAATATGTATTTCATGTGTTTAAAAATTTTTTTATTAACAAAAAGATGCTAAAACATGTAACCTGAAACCTGAAACATGCAACCTGCAACAATTCACTTCAAACTTTCCATTAAATAATCCGTCATCAAAGTATATAGATGATATCTGGTTCCTTTTCCTTCATATATTCCGTGTGTTCTGTTGGGATATGACATTAACCGGAATTGTTTGTTGTATTTTACTAGTTCGTTTATTAACGCTTCTGTATTTTGATAGTGAACATTGTCATCTCCGGTGCCATGTATAAGCAGCAGTTTACCTTTAAGGTTTTTTGCAAAAGTAACCGGAGACCCTTGTAGATAATCCTCCATGTTTTCCTGAGGCAATCCCATATATCTTTCTTCATATACATTATCATAGTACAGCAAATTAGTTACAGGTGCGACAGAAATGCCGGTTTTGTATATTTCAGGATATCTAAACAATAGATTTAGCGTCATTGAACCGCCACCTGACCATCCCCAAACAGCTACTTTTGAAGTATCTATAAAATTCCATTGCAATATCTCTTTGGCTGCCATTGCCTGGTCCCTCGAATTGATAACTCCTACTTTACGATATAGAGACTTTCTCCATTCTCTGCCTTTTAGACATGGGGTTCCTCTGTTGTCGAGAGTGATGACCAAAATTCCTTTTTGCGATAGCATTAAATGCCATATTCGAGGCCATCTGTTCAGAGCAGTTTGTCCCCAGGGTTCACCGTAAACATAAAACAATACCGGATATTTCTTTTCAGGATCAAAACCGGGAGGCTTTATCATATAACCGTCCATATCAATTCCATCAACAGTTGTGATATCAAAAAACTCAATTTCACCAAGTTCAAGTCCGGAAATTGTTTTTTTCAATTTTTCATTTTTTATCAGATTGGTGAGGGTCTTGTGTTTTGGTAAATTGATCATGTTTTTGACGGGGATTTGTTCAATGGAACTAAAGGACTGAATAGCGTATTTGAAATCAGGAGAAATATCATAAAGATTTACCCCTTTAAAATTTTCAGGAGTCAAACGCTGCAAGTTTTTTCCGTTCAGTCCAATAGAGTACAAGTATCTTCCAGTGGAATTATCCGGAGATGCGTTAAAGTATATTTTTTTATTTTTCTCATCATACCCATACAAAGAAGCGATATCATAATCTCCTGAAGTTATCAATTTTTCTTTTCCTGTTTTGACTTTGATATTATAGATATGCCTCCAACCGTCTTTTTCACTCACCCAAAGAAAATTTTTATTCTTATTGAAAAAGATAATATCGACAGGTTCCCATTTGGTTTGGGATACATCGGACCAGTCTATATCTATCCAGGCTTTATCCGTATCTGTATAAAAGTTATTGATAATATTGGTGTTTATATCATAGAGCCAAAGTCTATTTGTATTTTGTTTTCTGTTCAGTTGTTGCAGTACAATTTTATTTTCACCTTTTAACCATTGCAGTCTTGGCAGGTAATTTTGTTTTGTATCACCCGGTACTGGGATCCATTTAATATTTTTATCTTTTATTGAAATAACACCCGTCTTAACTGAGGATGGATCGTAACCTGTTTTGGGATATTGTACGGGAATGATCCTGCTATAAACAGAATCGGTATTGTTGATCATATAAAAGTCTTTGATACCTGAAGCATCCACTTGCCAAAATGCAATATATCTA
>JALVEG010000617.1 GCA_027031145.1 Saprospiraceae bacterium
TCATGCTCGTTTATCTGCCAAATATGAATATGATGAATGTTTTTTACTCCTGATATATTATGAATGTCTTTTGCTATTTCATTTATATCTAAGTTGTCGGGCGTAAACTGCATTATTATTTTTAATGATGATAAGAAAATATGCCAACTCAAATAAATCAGATAAATAGCGATTAATATTGAGAAAACAGGATCTATCCAGTATATATGAAAGTATTTCATAAGAATTCCTCCGATCAAAACAGCTATCGAGGTCATCATATCTCCGAAAAGGTGCAGATAAGCCGATTTCATATTCATATTGCCCTCAGCATCTTTTTTGATAAAAAGTACACTTAATCCATTGACCAAAATACTGCCTAAAGCCAACCAAATAACCAAATTACCTGAAATCTCAACAGGATTAATCAGGCGCTCTACTGCTTCGTAAAGGATGAAAAATGCTAAAACTATCAAAGTTGCAGAATTTAAAAATGCTGCTATGATCTCGCTTCTTTTAAATCCGAATGTATGCTTTTCTGTTGCATCCCTCTTTGATAATTTATTTGCTACATAAGATATAATCAGAGAGAGTACATCCGAAAAATTATGAATAGCATCTGAAATCAAAGATATACTTCCTGATATTATTCCTCCGATCAGCTCAGCTAAACTAATACCGGCATTTAATAAGATGGTGAAAAACAAATTTCTTCCTTCTACTTCATGATGATGTTGGTGTCCCATTATTATTTAATTAAATTTTTTATAATTTTATCGTCTGCCGGTTTATATCCTCTTGCCACTATTTTTCCATTTATTATCACTGTCGGCAATATCCATGTTTTATATTTTTGCATTTCTTTCAAGTCATTTATTATGAATATATCGGCTTCAATTTTTTGTTGTTTCAAATATTCCCGGATTTTGAAAACTATTTTTTTTGATTTTCTGCAGTTCTTTCCCGGGGATAATATTTCAATTCTGTTTCTCATACATTTAATTAAAGAAAAATTGTAATTGGATACTGGTTATATAATTATCAATAGCTCCATCTATTATTTGAAAATAATTATCCCAAAACAATTTGATTTTATTTTTCTTTATCAAATAGTTGTATCCCAATCTATAATAGGTAGTATTTTCTTTTGCATATGTTCTTTTATAATCTTCAACAGACAGAACTATTTGTGACTTTTTAATATTAATTGATGACAAAATATAATAACCTTCCGCTTTTTTGCCTTCAAAATCAGCATTTAAAAACTCGGCTTGCATTTCCCAGGACTTCGTTTTGAACATCATAAAAAAATTATGCCTTATATCTTTGCCTGTATAAAAAACAGAATCGGGTAAAACCTTTTTTATCTGCAGATTCTGTGCATACCTGTACATTAAAGAGAAACCTAATTGAAATTTATTTTTCTCAAGAGGGATGTTAAAGGTTGTTTTGTGTGATACCATAAACCCTTTATTATTAAAACGATATTCATTTATCCCATATCCGTTGAATAACCCCAAATGAGTTGCCAGTAAATTGTCCTTTGAATGAAAATTGACCTGCGCTCCGATATCCCTAATCCCAAGTGAACCATCCGTATGTAGTGCATTGACAACTTTTGCCCTTTCAAGCGCAGGAATAAGATAATCCGGTTGTGTCCATTGCAAACTATAAGCAGGGACAAACTGTCCGATATCTAAAGAAAAAAGTCCTGTTTTATAATTGACTTTAGCATCTTGCAAAAAGAATCTTTCCTGCATCCAACTTGAAAACAAAACCTGAACTTTATATGACCAATGTTGCGAAAATTCATCGGGGGATTTTATCCAGAATTTTAACCGCCTTACCATAGCAGAAGTATTATCCATAAGATTTGTAGAGGCTCTTAATTGAGTATAGCCATTCCACTTTACTTTTCCACTGGTTTTACTTCCTTGAGAATAACCGTAGATTCCAGATAATAATATTAAGATTAAAAGTGTATTTCTCATCATTATTAATTTAAGAGATAATATTTGTAATAGCTCCCCACGAAAATTTTATAGCTATAATAATCAACACTGCTGCATATATTTTTTTTACCATTTTCGGCTTGGCTTTTTGACTCATAAATCTTGCTCCGAATTGAGATCCGATTATGACCGCAATTACCAAAATTATAGTCAATGGCCAATTCATATCACCGTCAGCCACATGCCCCAAATACCCTGAAAATGATGAGAAAGTTACGATAAATGCAGTTGTGGCGGCAGCCTCTTTGGTTTTGTAACCGAGCGCCATCAAAACCGGAGCGAATACAAATCCACCCCCAATTCCAAGCAGTCCACCTAAAAAGCCAATTGATAACCCTACGATTATTCCTATGATTATCCGCTTTTTCAATTCAGACTTGTGTTCAGGTTCTTTTTTATTTGCCTGCATCATCATCCGTATAGCTGCAAATAATACCGCAACAGCAAATATCAGTTTCAAATCGCTTTGATTCACATATTTTGATGTGATGGCGCCGATCGGGGAAGCTACTAATGCAGAAAGAGCCATAAAAATTCCACCTTTCCAATCGACTAATTTTTTCTTGTTGAATTGTATTAAAGCCAATGAAGTGTTTAACCCGTTTAACAATAATCCCAAAGGCAAAGCAACTGTAACAAGATCATATCCCGCCCAATTTAAAACGGGTACGTAAACCATTCCGCCACCCAAACCAAGCATCGCGAATAAAAATGAAGCTGCGAGAATTATTATACCTATTATTATGTTCATTTCATTTTCAATTTTTGGATTTGTTTATAAATTTTTCCGGGTTTCAGTACCGCTCCTATATCTTCATTTGATGCAGAAATCCATTTAACATTCTCAAACCCTTTGGATATTAAATAAATATAAGCCCATGCAGCTCGTGTTTTGGACGAACAAAATGTTCCTATAAGTTTGTCCTTGGGCAGTTCATCAATAATTTCCGGCAATTGTTCAATTGGTGTTTCAACAACTTTAATTCCGAACAGATCAAAATTGAACCTCAAAGCATCGCATTCTTCTTTTGATCTTGTGTCAAGGAAAATGGCATCTTTTTTCTCTAAAAAACTGTCAATATTAATAACATGTTTTCCCTGACCGGTAAAGTCTAAACTCATTTTTTTAAGTGCTTCTTCCATTTTAATTCATTTTTATATTATAAAATCGAATATTCAATCACTTTGAAAAGTCTATATTTTAATTTTTAGTTACTTTTTGCCCCAACCCTAAAGGGAGAAGCAACTAAAAATTAAAATATTATTAGATAAAATAATACATATTTTGTCAATTCATCCATTTTGCTTTTCAAAATAGTTATATTATTCTTTTTCAAAATTTTAATGTTTATAAACAATTTCATACAATTCCAATAATCTTTTTCCCGTATTATGAGCATCTCTGATAGCTAAAGGATCATTTTCCAGCCCTCCCATTTCAGTAAAAGTATATCCCAATGCTCCGCTTCCTCCCAATATCATTTTGTGTCTGAGTATAAATGCATGCAGTGTATTTATCGTACTTTCAATGTAGCGCCTGCCGGTTATAACATAACCACCGATTTTATTTTTGAATTTTCCTTTCATCCACCATGTACGTTCCATAAGCATTTTTAGTTCGGAGCTTACATCTGAAAATTGGGTTGGTGAACCGAAAATAATTATCTCTGCCCACATCATATCCTTCAGAACTTGTTGAAGATCATCCTCGACAATGCAATAACCAAGAGTTTTGCAATCCCTTGTAGCACAACAACCCGAAAATTGTAAATCTCCTAAATACACTTTTTTAATTTCTGCTTCAGAGGGGAATTCTGAAATAGCGGCATCCAACATTTGGGCTGTATTTCCATTTTTTCTGGGACTTCCGTAAATAGCAAGTACTTTCATTTTTACATAGTTTATCGTAGATTAGCGATATGATTTTTAAATTTTTTTTATATTGAACAGGAATTTTCATTAAAATCAATATCAAAAAGATCACAGAACAAGGATTTAGCTTCTTCCCAATTATCAATATCGATACAATATTTTATTTTTGGTAGCTCCAGTTCACCTTTTATAAGTCCTGCATTTCTCAATTCTTTAAGATGTTGGGAGATTGTTGATTGAGCGAGGGGTATCGATTCCATTAAAATACTGGTATGGCAAGAATTATTTTCGTTCAAATATTTAAGTATTTTAATTCTAACTGGATGGCTAAGAGCCTTTGCATAAGCAGATAATTTTTCTGTTCCGCTTTTATATTCAATGATTTTATTTGTTCGCTTCATTTTATTCATTTAATAAATTCAATTAGTATATCGCAAATATACGATGCTTTATTAATAAACCAAATATTATTTTAAAAAAGATTAGATATTTGTCAAGGGGCGGACAATTGTTTTGGTAAATTGAGGTTATTTACAATTGTTTTTTAATGTCTTTGACAAAGTTTGACATTGTGCGAACGTAATCTTTTAATCCGATATGAATAAAAGGGTTGCATTTTTTGCTAATAAATCCTTTTTTAAGCCATATTAATTTATTCTCCCCCTACATCTCCAAACTCTCCCCAATCTCCATAAAGATAACCTTCTTTCCTGCTTCTTTAAATGCTTTTTTTACCACCTCTTTATCTACAACTATATAACCGAATGTATCATAATGATATGCAATAACAGTGTCACATTCGAGATAATCACTGGCTTTAATGGCATCTTTATAATCCATAGTGAAATTGTCTCCAATCGGTAAAACACAGAAATCCAGTTTTGGAGTTGTTTTTGGTATTATCTTCATATCTTCGGTAAGAGCAGTATCTCCTGCTACATAAAAGCATTTATTGTCATCCCATACTACAAACCCTCCGGGATTGCCTCCGTAAGAACCATCAGGCATACTGGATGAATGAATAGCGTTTACATATTTGACTGTTCCAAATTCAAATTTCCACTTGCCTCCGTGATTCATAGGATGTCCTACTACTCCTTTGGGAGCAAACCAGTTTACCACCTCAAAATTGGAAATTATTTTGGCTCCTGTATTTTCGACAATAGGTTCTACATCTGCAACATGGTCTGCATGACCGTGTGTGAGTAAGATATAATCTGCTTTAAGTGATTTGATATCAATGTTTTTTGCCAGCTCATTTCCGGTAATGAATGGATCGAAAATAATGTTTTTTCCTCCCATTTCAACGGAAAGAGATGCGTGTCCGAGATAAGTAACTTTCATCATTAATAGTTTTTGTTAAAGAAATAAAAATTGTAAATACTCAGATAGAGTGTTTTTTTTCAGTCAAAATTATTCTATCTGTGTAGTTACTTTTAATTAACCCGTGAATTTAATGAATTATCAACAAAATTGCAAATTTGTTGTTAGTTTACTGAATGATTTTAAAATAATTTAGAATTTGTCTGATAACTTTGAGTTATTGGTTTTGAATTTTGAGTTAATGAAGGTTTATTAAAAAAAATAGAAATGATAACAATAATTGTAGGTTCAAATAGAAAAGGTAATCTTACTTCCCTGATCGGAGAGCTGTATCTTGAAAAATTAAAAGAAAAATATCAGGGAGAAGTGAAATTGCTCAATATCGAGTCAATGCCTTCTGATGTTTTAAATACTGAAATGTATGAAGAGGATCATACCTGGATAGAAAATGTAAAAAAGGAATATATAATTCCGGCAGAAAAATTTGTTTTTATAATCCCTGAATATAACGGGACATTTCCGGGTTCATTAAAACTGTTTATCGATTCTTTATCATCAAAAGACGCAGATAAGTCATTTTTTGATAAAAAAGCAGCTTTGGTAGGTTTATCAGCAGGAAAATTCGGTAATTGGCTTGGACTGGAGCATTTTGGTGTTGTTTTAAATTATCTGAAAGTCAATGTGATCCACCAAAAAGTATCAATATCAAATATATGGAGTTATATCAACGATGATAAGAAATACGATGATCCCAAAACAGTTGTTTATATTGAAAAACAAATTGAAAGTTTTATCAATTTTTAATATTTATGAATAAAAAAGCCATAAATACCGATCTTGGGAATATAGGATATGAGGAAGCATTGAAGGAGCAATATGATTATCAGCAAAAACTGATACGCAGAAAGTTGAATATAAGAGATGGTAAACAAACTGCTGAACATGAAGAACTGATCCACAATTTGTTCTTTTGTGAGCATAAACCCGTTTATACATTGGGCAAAAGCGGTTCTTTTGACAATCTTTTATTGAACGAGGAACAACTGGCAGGCAGAGGTATTGAATTTCACAAATCCAGTAGAGGAGGGGATATCACTTATCACGGACCGGGTCAACTGGTAGGATATCCGGTTTTTGACCTTGATGAATTTTACCATGATGTTCATAAATTTGTCAGAGATATAGAAGAAGTGATTATTTTATCATTAAAAGAATACGATATTGATTCAGTGAGGATCCCGGGCTTGACAGGTGTTTGGATCAAGGGGGAAGGCAAAGCAAAAGACAGGAAAATATGTGCTATCGGTATTCATATTAGCAGATGGGTAACTTTGCATGGATTTGCCCTGAATGTAAATACAGATCTTGATTATTTTTCAGGAATTATTCCTTGTGGTATTGAAGATCAAAATAAGGATGTAACATCGATAGAAAAAGAATTGGGCAAAAAAGTGGATTTTGAGGATGTTAAAAAGAATGTCAAGCAAAAATTTAAAGAAGTGTTTGACTT
>JALVEG010000618.1 GCA_027031145.1 Saprospiraceae bacterium
AAAAAAAAGATATCATTATCAATAAACTATATGAAAACGATTATGAGCTTTACTCTTTTTATCCCATTCCACATTCAAAAAAATATCTTCTTAAAGTGAGTTATACAATAGAGAACTTTCAAAAAGATCTAAAAAACCTTCAAAAAAAAATCTTTACTACTTTTATTTTTGCATCTTTCATTATTATGGGTATCTCTTTTTTCCTTACACTATATACACTAAAACCAATTCGTGAAGCATTACATATAAATCAAGAGTTCATAAAAGATATCTTACATGATTTTAATACTCCAATTTCAGCTATGATGATTAATTTAGTAATACTAAAACAGAAGTGTACAAGTCCTTATATAGACCGTATTGAACAGAGTATCAATACAATTGTTTCATTACAAGAAAATCTCAAACATTTTCTTAAAAATATAAAATCCGAAAAAAGTAATATAGAGTGCAATTCACTACTACGTGAACGTATTGATTACTTCAAAAGTCTATACCCTGATTTATCATTTACACTGATTGAAAAAAACAAACTTATTATCAATACACAAAAAGAACTTTTTATTCGAATAATCGATAATATACTTTCAAATGCATGTAAATATAATAAAAAAAATGGTTATATCAATGTAATAATAGATAAAGATAAACTAATAATTGAAGACAGTGGTAAAGGAATCAAAAATAGTAAAAGAGTCTTTGACAGATTTTATAAAGAAAGTGACAGAGGGATTGGTATAGGATTGAGCATAGTCAAAAAACTTTGCGACGAACTTGATATAAAAATAAAAATTGAGAGTGAGGTAGATAAAGGGACAAAAGTATATCTATATTTTTAGTTACAGTGTATACCAAAAAATTGCAGTTTTGGACAAATATTATCTAGCTCATGATGAATATTTCGCATCTTAAAATATTGTTCACAACTTTCATTACTTTTTTTTAAATAGAAAGGATCGATATAAATTCCTAATTCATCACATTCTATAGCTATACCCGGAGATTTTGTATCCTGGAAATTTTGAAGCTGGAAAGACAAATTGAGTTCTTTTGCTTCTAAAACTGGCACATTTGTTGAAATCTTTTTAACTAAATTTCCATCATTATAGATTTTAAAAAGTATATAATCGGTACCATTTCCATCATCTTTTGTGCCGACAACTCTCCCTTGTATAGTAATATAAGCACAATTATCTTTAAATAGGATACCTTTGATATTTAATCTTTTTTCAGTTCCTATTGAGAGCTTCGCACCAAATAAGCAAAGTCCAATAAATAATAAAAAAGTAACAATTCTCATAAAAACATTATATCACAAAATTGTTACAGATTATTTACAGCTTCAAAACTATTACCATCCGCTCTCCAGGCAAATATTCCTCCTGCAAGATGCATTGCTTGCGTATACCCTAACTGATTTGCTAAAAAATTACCTACAGTAGCAGTCCGACTTCCAGTTCGACAAATCAAGATAAAAGGAGTATCAGTAGTAGGCACAAGCTTTTTGAATTCTTGCATAAAATTTTCTATGTTGTAATTTCCAAACTCATCAAAAAAAGTTAAAAGATATGAACCTGGGACAACCC
>JALVEG010000619.1 GCA_027031145.1 Saprospiraceae bacterium
TGTTTAATTCAATTTTGTTCTTCATATTTTTTTCAAAAAGATTTATAAATAAATATCTATTCATTTATTTTTAAGAAAGAGCATATAATCTCCTCCTCAAAGATGCTTAATTCCAAGAAAATAAAAAAGAAGAGTTTATTATTTAAGCCCAAAATCAAATAGATATGTCGCAATAAGTCATTATTTATTATGTATTTAATCGCTTTTTTAAGTTTGATAATAAATTCTTATCGAATTTTTATTCTTAAAAACTAAAGATAGCTCAAACCCGGGTTTTAAATCATTTGGTAACTATTCTTTGAGAATTTATAAAATAACCTTACTTTCGTTACTCAATAATAAGTTTTATGAGTTTTAAAATAGAAGTTACTGATAAATCCACAAAAGCAAGAGCCGGAGTTCTAAAAACGGATCACGGAGAAATTCAAACGCCGATATTTATGCCTGTAGGTACTGTGGGTTCCGTTAAAGCAGTGGAACAAAGAGAATTAAAAAATGATGTTAAAGCCCAAATTATCCTTGGAAATACTTATCATCTCTATCTGCGTCCGGGAATGGAAATAATGCAAAAAGCAGGAGGATTGCATAAATTTATCAATTGGGATAAACCCATTTTGACAGACAGTGGAGGTTATCAGGTGTATTCACTGAGCAAAAGACGAAAAATAACAGAAGAAGGTGTTATGTTTTATTCCCATATTGACGGGTCCAAACATCATTTCACTCCCGAATCAATAATGGATATAGAAAGGAAAATAGGTGCAGATATAATGATGGCTTTTGATGAATGCCCTCCTTACCCTTCTGATTACAATTATGCAAAGAATTCCATGGAACTCACACACAGATGGTTGAAAAGATGCATTACCAGATTTGATTCTACTGAAGATTTATACGGACATAAACAGATATTGGCTCCTATAGTACAAGGAAGTACATTTAAGGATCTACGACAAGCTTCAGCGGAATTTGTAGCAGAACAAGAGAGAGACCTCAATGCCATAGGAGGACTTTCAGTAGGCGAACCACATGAGATGATGTATGAAATGACAGATTTGGTTTGCAATATTTTACCACAGGACAAACCGAGATATCTTATGGGGGTTGGAACGCCAATAAATATTTTGGAAAGTATAGCTCTGGGTGTTGACATGTTTGACTGCGTAATGCCTACCAGAAATGCAAGACATGGTTTATTATATACCTGGAACGGCATTATCAATATTAAAAACTCTAAATGGAAGGAAGATTTTGATATGATTGATAAAAATTTGGATTGTTATACCAGCAATGTTCATTCCAAAGCATATCTCCACCATTTATTCAGAACTAAGGAACTGCTAGGATTGCAAATCGCTTCAATACACAATCTTACTTTTTATCTTGATCTGGTAAAAAATGCCAGAAAACATATTATCGAAGGAGATTTTAGCGTTTGGAAAGAGAAAATGGTGAAAGTTTTGGGAGAGAGGAGGTGATGGGTTGCTGGTTACTGGTTGCTGGGTGCTGTGTGCTGGTTGCTGGGTGCTGGGTGCTGGTTGCTGGTTGCTGGTTGCTGGGTGCTGGGTGCTGGTTGCTGGTTGCTG
>JALVEG010000620.1 GCA_027031145.1 Saprospiraceae bacterium
ATTCAAATGCATTGATATCATCTGTAATAAATATCGACAATGTTTTTCCGGTTTTTATTGTTGACAACAACCAAAATTCATAAGGTGATGCCCAAGACATCATCAAAGTATCCTTTGATATCAATTTTTCATCAATTATCTGTTTTTTTTGCTTGTAATTATTTACTTTTTCAATATATTCCTCAATATACTGAACCCTATCCGAATAAAATGAATGAGCAAAATAAATATCTGTTATTCTGATAGCCAAAATTAATATCAAAGCAGGGAATAAAATTTTATATCTTAATAGTACAAATAAGTCAAAAACCAATGGAAAAATAACAAAAACCGCCAAAGGAAGATATAGGTTTTCCATATAAAAATTTTCAGCACCGGCAGGATATGAAACATTGACCAAAAGCAAATAACCGAAAAAGAAGAAAGCAACTAATAAGGCTTTCAAATAATTTTTCTTCGATATATAATAACCCAATACAACTAAAAGTGTAGCAATCAATAAATAATAATCATTGATGATATAATGAATAAAATTTTTATTGGATTGCAATGTAAAATAATTTGGAAATAATTTGAATATATTAATTATTCCTTTCATTGCCCCTGAATCATATTCCGTTTTAAAAAAAATGCTTTTTAAAATATAGATTGCAAAAAAAGAAATGAAAGAACTTAAATACAATTTTCTGCCATCTGAGTCAATGATAATGAAATAAAATGTAACAAAGGCAACCGGAAATATCATCAAAGGATGTATGAAAGCTAGAACAAATGAAGAAACGACTATAACAGGTATATTTATTATAGAATTATCACGATTTTTATCCACTAAAGACATATATTTCAAAAATGCAAAATAAAGAATCATCAATGCAATACCTTGCGGCAATTCGGATTGTATCCAGTAAAATGTATGTGTTACCATCAAAGTACTGAACAATAGCATAATTATCGCAAACTTTACTGATTTTAGCAATCGTATAATAATTGTAAATATTGCAGCATAAAACAACACAAATCCTACAGAGTACAATTGCATAATACTTTTTAGACTTAATCCGAATTTTGCACCGACAAGAGGAAAACTCTGCGTGACAAATGCTCCAAATCTATAATTTTGAATAGTATAAGTACCGTCTTTCAATATATAAAACAGATGAAAAGACATATCGAGAAAAGCTGTCCGCTCCTTATAAAAAATCAATGCAAATATAGCAAGTATGAGATATGTCGTATATCCCAAATACTCAGTCTTTTTTTGTGTTTTTTTGTCAATTTTTCCCGTCATACAATTCCAATTTCAAATTATCGATTTGTATTTGCTTTTGTCCGTCTGAATTCCAAAACACTATCCTGATTTTTTCAATGTCTACATCCGGTAGATGAGTATCAAAATAAACGTTTTTTGTTTTGCCATTTAGGATAATAAAAGAAAGTCGCATAGAATAATAAAACAATATATGCAACAAAAGACAATTGGTTCTTCAAAACAGCATTAGTTATTTTATTAAAAATATAAAAATAAATCAAATATAGATAATAATTTTTATAAAGCATAAAACAATCAAAGTATTATTATTATAACTACTCAGGTAGAATCATTTTGATTATAAAAACATATGATTATAAAAACATCAATCCTGTATGTAGACAGTAAATACAATAGCTTTTTTACTTATTTTTCTATTAGTACTATCATCCGTTGTGTACAAGATATTTAATGTACCAACCATCCATTATGAGGTGGCAACAGTAAATATGAACTATATGCCGGTAAAAACATTTAGTTATAAAGGGTATTTATAAAAACAAATTTTATACTAACTTTAATATTGATGCTTCACAAAATTAAAAATATAGTAAAGAATAAGTAGTTTTTAAAATCAATTCCTCTATTATTGATTATTTTGAACCTGATAATTAAAAGTTTATACTTAAATGAAAATTCGATTGGTTTTGACAAACCTTTTAGTATATATCATGCTCAATTGGACATCAGTACTATTATCGAACAATTATCTAAGGGCAATAACCCTCCGCTTTATGAAATATTTTTACATTTTTGGATAAAGTTATTCGGCATAGCCCCTTTATCAGTTTGAATCCCTTCATTACTATTTAGCAGTTTCACCGTTTTGTATATTTATAAGATCGGACGCTCATTTTATTCGATTAAGCTTGAAATACTTGCTTCAATATTGTTTATTTTTTCCACTTTGCATATAATTTTTGCTCATGAAGCCAAGGTTTATCTTTTATTTGCCCTATTAACCGTTGTTTCATTGTTTTATTTCCTTAAAGCAATTACCGGACAAAACACTTTTGCTTCTTATGTTAAATTACTACTTATTAAATGAGATGGGTAAACCAATAAATAGCAAAAATAACCGTATATTTGTAATATAATACTTAGTTTTAAAAATCTATAATTTCATAATAAAATAAAAAAATTAAATTGATTAAGAACAAGTTTAGGCACAAAATTAATATTGAAGAATTTCTTTTATTTTTATTAATAATTGTTTTTGTAATTATTGAAATTCCATATATCAATCGTCCTTTATACTGGGACGAAGCTTGGAGCTATGGACCTGCAGTTGATGCAATGTATAGACATGGTCCCTCTCTAATGCCCACAAGTATTTCTGCCTGGCTTTCAAGGGGACATCCTTTATTTTTCTATTTTATTTCTTCTCTATGGATAATGATATTTGGTAATAATATGATTGCCATACATTTATTTTTTATATTAATTTCCATTTTATTAATAGTTTTTGTTTTCAAGACCACAACTTTTGTCAATAATAAGAAAGCAGGAATATTTGCATCAATTATAATAGTTTCAATACCTTTGTTTTTGTCGCAAGCAACATTTTTATTACCGGAAATGTTAATTGCTTTATTATCGACAATGTATGTCTATTATTATCTAAAACAGAAATTGGTATTTGAATTAATTACGGCTTCTTTACTTGTTTTAACAAAAGAAACCGGTATTATTATTGTTTTCAGCATTTTATTATATCATTTTATTTCCGGTTTGGTTAAAATAAAATCTTCAAAAGAAATTAAATCTATTATTTTCTCGACAGTTTTGCATAGTATCCCTGTTTTTGTGGCTATATCATTCTTTTTCATCCAAAAATTAACAAGAGGCTGGTTTTTCTATCCTGAACATCTTGGAATGTTAACATTTAATATTACTGATTTCATTGGTAAATTAGATTTAATTTTCAAATATATTTTTGTAAACGAAGGACGTTTTATTTTGAGTTTTACATCATTAATAGCTGTCACTTGGTTATTTTGCAAAAATAAATTTAGACAGAAAGAGTTAAATTATTTTATTTTAGGAACAATAATACTGATTTTTTATTCACTATTCTCCGCATTAAATTTTTTCACATTAAGATATTTATTAGCGATAATCCCAATCTTTTCTATTATTGCCGGCATTTTGATAAATAAATTATTTAAAAACAAAATCTATTTATCAATTATAGTAATTTTTCTTTTTTCATTAATCTCTGTATTTTTCACAATTAAATCAAATGGTAATGGAGACAATACTCTATCATATAAAAATATGATTACTGCAAATAAAAAAATAATAGATTTTTGTGAAGAACAAAATCTTTATAATGACAAAATCTATTCAAATTTCCTAATGAAATATAATTTGCAAAATACTTTTTTAAACTATCTTAATAGTGATAAAACTTTTACAATCGTAGATGACTTTAATGACGCTGATTATATTATTGTTTCCTCAAATGAAAATTACCCTAATAAAGACATGGTAAAAGATACAAATAAATTCAAATTGCTTAAAAGTGTAATAATCAATCAATCATCATGGTGTGAAATTTACAAAAGAAAATAATATATATTACTTCTTTTAGGTATTTTATTTATACAACTTTGACTTCATCACTCCCAACTTAGACAAAAAATGTACTACTGAAACTCTCAATACTCCAAGTCCGTATTTAGCACTACGTCTAAAATTGATAGATGAAGCCTCTTCAAAATACTTTGTAGGTGTGGTAACTTCTGCTATTTCATATCCTTTGAACACTATCTGCGAAAGCATTTCATTGTCAAAAACAAAATCATCCGAATTATTATTGTAATTGATATCTTCCAATACCTTACGGCTAAAAGCTCTGTAACCTGTATGAAATTCGGACAACTTGCTTCCGATCAGCAAATTTTGAACAAATGTCAGGAACCTGTTTGATATATATTTGTACAAAGGCATTCCTCCTTTTAATGCTCCTTTGCCTAATATCCGGGATCCAAGCACTACTTGGTATAAATCTTCACCGATAATATTGCACATTGCAGGTATCAGTTTAGGCGTATATTGATAATCAGGATGCAGCATTATGACAATATCTGCGCCCTCTTCCAATGCTTTATTGTAAAGAGATTTTTGATTTGCACCGTAACCCTTGTTTTCTTCGTGTACAATTATATGCTTTATGCCTAAGGATTTTGCCACTTCGACTGTGTTATCCTTACTGTTATCATCACAAAGTATTACTTCATCTACTAGTGGCCGTGGAATTTCTTTAAAGGTTTTTTCGACAGTCTGCGCAGCATTGTATGCCGGCATTACCACTATTACTTTTTTTGATTTGTACACAGATTAATAATTTATTGAAGCACAAAAATAATAAAGTTGACTCGTAAAAAAAATAATCGGAAAATATTTAACGGTTAGTGAGCCACGTAAGAAATAACTATACATTCATTTTTTCAATAGATAAGTACGCTAAAGCGCACTCTACTCGTAATTTTTGTTACTCCCATAACCCCTAACTGAAGTTAGGGGCTATTCTTATATCACTGTAAATAATTTCACAGTACAAATCATAAGATTAGCCCCCAAATTTATTTGGGGGTATTGTATAATTCGACGTTTTTGTATAGTGCGCTTTTGCGTACTTTTTCCTCTTTTTATTCAACATTCTGCAAAAAATCTTTAAAATTGAATAAAATTGTTTTTTGCTATTCCTTAACAAATATGTATGTATAGTTATTTTGTTCTTGGCGCACTACCTTTATTTTAGTTCCAATCTTAATTCACCTTAAAAGTAACATCGCCTTCTTCAAAAAACCTTATTATTTGTTTGGCGGCTGCTACTCCTGCATTGATATTGGCTTCTGCTGTCTGAGCTCCCATCTTTTTAGGAGTGAAAAACACCCTGTCTCCAAATCTGTCTTCAAACTGCTCTCTTATGTCGGGAGCAATATCCGATATGTATTTTATATCATCTCTTTCCTCCATCAATTTGAACAATCCCTCTTCGTCCACAACTTCCTTTCTGGCGGTATTGACAAGAGTTCCTCCCTCGGGCATGTTTTTCAACAGATTATAATCTATAGATTTGATAGTATGCTTATTTGCAGGGATGTGCAGAGATATATAATCGCAGGTACTATACAGTTCTTCTACCGTATCAATGGGCTGAACTCCATCCGCTTCGATATCTTTATTTGCCACAAAAGGATCATAAGCATATACATCCATATCGAAACCCTTGGCTATTCTCGATACATTTTTGCCTACATTACCATAGGCATGGATACCGAGTTTTTTGTCTTTAAGTTCTGTTCCGGCTGTACCGTTGAATTTGTTTCTTGCCAAAAATACCATCATCCCAAGAGCGAGTTCCGCCACAGCATTGGAATTTTGTCCCGGAGTGTTCATCACCACGATACCTTTTGCTCTGGCACTATCAAGATCAACATTGTCATATCCTGCGCCTGCACGAACTACTATTTTAAGATTTTTAGCTGCATTCATCACCTCATTTGTGATCTTATCACTTCTTATTATCAATGCGTCTGCATCCGCTACCGCTTCGAGCAGTTGGGATTTGTCGGTATATTTTTCAAGCAAGGCAAATTTATAGCCTTTGTCATCAACAATGGATTTTATTTTTTCGATTGCAGCAGGTGCAAACGGTTTTACTGTAGCTATTAGTATTTTCATCTGTTTAATGTTTTTATTTTGTGTAATTTATTTTCTTTTAGAAAGATTTAGTTTTTCTTATAAGTTTTTCCACCCCCTTATTCCCCCGCCAGCG
Organism: Saprospiraceae bacterium; assembly: GCA_027031145.1. GTDB lineage: Bacteria > Bacteroidota > Bacteroidia > Chitinophagales > Saprospiraceae > JADJGA01. The sequence goes on from JALVEG010000620.1 coordinate 6,096, forward strand.
GGGGATTTACGGGTTATTTATATTGTCCACAGTCAGCGAGAGATTTAAAAATATTAATATTGTCACTCGTTCTCCTTCTATCTATTCTAATTATTTGCACTGCTAACTCCTAAAGGGGGAACTGTAACACACAATTTCTCAATAAACTCTATCCTTATATACTTTTCTCAAAGTCCTGCATAGCTTTGACCAATACTTCCACACTTTCTTTTGGCAATGCATTGTAAGTACTAGCTCTGAATCCTCCTACCGAGCGGTGTCCTTTTATACCTACAATATCCCTTTCAGCTGCCAATACAAGAAAATCTTTATCCAGCTCCTTGTATTCTTCATTCATCACAAATGTGATATTCATCAAAGAACGGTCTTGGACGTCAGGTACTCCGGGTTTGAATAATTTGTTTCTATCTATCTCATCATACAATAATTTTGCTTTTTCTTCATTCATTTTTTTCATCACTTCTACTCCACCCAATCCTTTAAGCCATTTCAATGTTTGCAATACCGAATATACCGGCAATACCGGAGGAGTATTGAACATCGAACCTTTTTTGATATGGGTACGATAATCAATCATTGTCGGTATTT